>CAYMRT010000156.1:0-4973 GCA_964392885.1 uncultured Desulfobacterales bacterium
CTAAAATTTCTGGCAAATGTTAAGAAAAACGAGGTATATATTCGTTTTTTGGCCTGTGTTTTTTCGATATTGATTTTCTCAGTAATATCAACAACTTACAAGCAAAAATTTTAAGGCCAAAAATCAAATTTTTGATTTTCGACATTTAGTAAAAAACGTGCTACTGTTTTTTTTAGATATACCCAATCGGGAATAACCATAAAATAACATTATATTCGATAGTTAAGCCTAATTTTTAAAACATGACCACAAAAAAGTAATAGTGCACACGATACTTACGTTAAATTTACCCCTAAATGGCATACTTGTTGCACCTACAAGTTTTTTAGACGCAACATAAACGAGTAATCTAGATTCAGCTAATAATTACATTAAATCCATATCTTACAATTTGTCTAAAAAACTTTAAAACTAAAAAACCCAAACCGTACAGTAACTTCACTTGTTACATTTAATTGTTCATAATTTTCTCGCGATTCAAAAACGTTATTCTAAAAAGTACATCGTAGCTATATTTTTTAACATTATATCCAGTATTTATTCGTTATTCACTTTAAATTTGCTCGACGTGCTTGGGGACTCTAAGATCGTCCATTTTGAGGCCCTATAATTTTAACAAAATCCCTACATGTAATTTTTGACCGTTATTCAGGAATAACGACCCCGCATTCTATCACCTCAGCCTTTCGTACTTTTTAAAGCCTTTCGTATCCGCTTTGGCACTTTTCCGAAAACGGTCACCTCAGAGTCCCTGCCCAAATCGTAACACGATTAACTTTTTTACACTTTTTCAAGCAAAAAGATGGTTTTGGCATGTTTTTTGCTACCAAATAGATGTTTTCTTAAGAGCAGCAGGCACTACGTAACGCCGTGCACATGGCACTTAAGAAAAGAATCTCAATTGTCCGTCCTAACTCCTAGAATTTTATCCCCATTCTTTGCTACTTCGTATCTCATATTTTTTTCATTTTTCTAGCAAAAAATTCTTGACATTCTTTGTAGAGTTTAATAGAGTTAAAATAAATAAAAATGAAGGGAGGCAGAAAATGGAAGTATATTGTATCGACGCACTTAGAGATGATTTAGATTTGTATGAGGATGGTAACATTCCAGAACATGTTAAGGGTGTTTTGGACAAGTGGTGGATATCAGAAAACGACAGAGAAAAAGATCTGTCAGAACTTGGCATACTTATATGGCCAGTTCTTACGCTCATCAAAAACAACGAGGAAGAGTGGGAGATATATTTAGCAGGCACGCTAATAGGGGGACGGCGTGCATGGAAAGAGAACGGTTTTAATGAGGCAGGTGAAAACCTGTCAAAATATATCCGTCATGAAAGTGAAGATTTTATCTTTCACCTTCCAGTAATATGGAATATTAATCAAAACGGCAGACTCTGCGGTTTTAAAGCATACGGGGAGTCCGCTGAATATTTAATGAAGGAATGGGGAATTTAGTTTTAGAGGAGACAAGGAGATAGTGGCGGGCTTAGAACCCCTACCAGTTTTTAGGAATAACGCCAAGACTCAATTTGGCGGGTTTTGGCTAACAAAAGATGAATGGAGGCAAAAATGAGAAAAATATTACAATATCACCAAACAATGTTCAACGTAAACTATGCAGTAGTATTTTTCAATCACGGGTTGCACTTAATTGAGGCAACCTGTGACGGCGTGGATTGTAGATTAGTGGCTGGCAATCCAGGCCAGCCAATTAAAAACTATACCTACCTGCCTAGCGGCAGGTGGGCAGTAGAGTTTAATAATTCAGTCACGTTTTTAAGAACAAGCGTGACTGGGAATGCCCGCATTGTACGGGTGGGGCTTGACAACGACTTAGATCTGCTGATTGCAGCGGATCTAAGTTTCTATCCTGTTTTTTATTTAAGAGAAATGAGGCACTATTTTGTTAGTGTCTCATCTCAGGAAGTTTTAGAAATCCTTCAGTCTTGCATGTTAGATAGGTGTTATTCTGACGGCATCACAGAAAGACTTATAAAGCTAACCCATGGTGAAGACTATTTCACCATGGATTTATATCCTTGGGGCACTATAGTAGCTCCAAGGCTTAAGGGGATCCATGGTTTTTTAAGCCGTGTAAATCCCCTCGACCTTAGGCTAGTCCAGGGGTACGATAATTCTCGTTTGGGCATAACGTTCAATTACCATCCAGAAGGGAAGGCAATAATTTCTTATCGCCGTTATCTCTCTTCTGCAAAGGTTGTAGATTTTTCTCTTCCTACAGACTTGGAAGAGAGAGATATATGCAAGGAGTGGTATGTTCTGTTTCATCTCTACCCTCATGTAGATATGAGGCAAATAACAAAATATAAAAAGGGTAACGTTGTAACGTATATAGACAACGTTACTCGTTACTACCTTACTCTCGCCAAGATAGGCGATAGTTTTTATGAGTATGAAGGTAAGGTTGGCTTCTGTGTAGCAGAAGCCAGTGAATCTCTAGCAAGGACTATATTAAGGAGTTCCTTGCAGGAGATAAACAAAAAAATCAAGAAAGATCAAGCCGTAAGAGAGATAAGATCTCTTACAGCAGATGAGATAATAAAAAAGGTCAGACGTATAGACAAGTTCTATATGTCTGATTCTACGGCCGTAGGAAATTGTGTCTACGGTACTAGAATGTGGTTAAAAAGCATCGGTCTTTGTCCCGATGCTGACCATATAAGCGGTCAAGAGCTTGCTGCTGCGTTAGAGCAGCATAGGGATAAAGCCAAAGACCCTAACTTTTTAAGGGTATTGGCAAGCAAAATATAGAAGGGAGGTAAATTATGTGTCAATTCTTTTCATTTTCATTCGATCCAAAAACTTGCGAGGTGTTAGCCCTTTTCGGGGCGGACAGGAAGGAGTATTCCGATCCTGATTCTCACTCTACTATAGCGTATCGCTATAGTAGAGATGAGGACGAGCTCTTTAAATTTGAGCTCGAAATGAATGTTACTAAGATATTAGAAATGAAAAAAGGAAGGTCGCTATTTGATGTATTTAACATCAGTAGCGACAAAGATCTGTTGCGATACTATGACGGAGGTCTAGAATTAGACCGCTGGAGTTCCTGCTATTTCGATGTGATAAAAAAATGGCAGCAGGAAAACACTCTTGCCATTATAGAGGCAGGAGAACAAAAATTTAACATAGGTAAAAACAGGGTGGGGGTACAAATACTTACCTGTCCACCCAACACTATGATAGAGCTGGACACGGCTCTATCGTTAGAGAAGTTAAGTATTCAACTTAAAGGAGCGTTTTGTTCGCTCCTTGAATACAGTAAGGAGTTGAAAATATCGCAATATTTCACAGACCTATCACTCCTTACTGGGAGGGGAGTAATGATTAGGGCGTACACAGATGTGTGGAATCTGTGGACGTACCCTATAGATGATGACCAGAAGCAAAAAGAAGGGGCATCTCTTTATAGATGCCGATTGTCGTGTAAGAACTTTATCGACAAGGACGCAGTTGTTATGCGTCTCTTTGTCAACAAATACATTCGTCTCTTTGTTTCAAAAAGAGATGGAACAGATAAAATAGGTAAAGAGTGCAGGATAGTTGTCTATCCTGTACATTTTGTACGTAAAGAAGGAGAGTAAAAAGTACCAGTACCAGTCCATGTCTTAACGGCATGGGCTGTTTTTTTATAAGTGGGGGCTATGAAATTAAACACCATTACCAAAAAAGAAAAGTTGGACGGGTTAGTTGGGGTGTCCTTTTCTATTTGGAGAAAATTTTATTATATGGTATTTGACAAATTGGTAGAAAAAGGACTCCTCAACGACTGGCGGCAGGAAGCTGTCACTATAGCATTAGAAGCCGAAGCTCAAGGGCTAAACTATGGTGATGCTGAACTGCCTAGATATATAAATAACAGATGGTATACCTTCTTGTCCAATTACGGGTTTGTTAGACCCCGTAATAGTAGAGGATACTATCCCGATGTAACAGTATCCTCTTGGGGGGATGACTTTCTGGGAAAGGCACAGGAAGTCATCAAAGCAAACCTGATCCCACCTCAACCTGTCAAAGAACACCTACCTATCATCTATCACTTCAACAATAAAAAATATCTTTTCACTCCTCACTTCATACAGAGATGGAGTGAAAGAATAAATTTAAAATTCCAGCCAAGAGCTGTTATACAACAGCTCAATATAGGCAAAGAACTGTTTACTGTTAGTGGCAAAAAGGGCAGACAGAAGCGAGTTAAGTGCCCATGGTTTATTTTACAGGTATCAGAAAAAAAGAGCCATACTGTTTTTATAACAGTATGGAAATAAAAGAAGGTAAATCAATGTTCAAGCCAAGCGTAACGCAGATAATATCGTCTCTTTTACCCATCTACGCCGATATCCCGCCAGAAGTCCTAGTCAAGGCTGCTAAGAGAGGCACAGCCGTGCACGAGCTCTGTTTCAAGCTCTTAGTCGGGGATTTTGTCGCAGTAAGGCCAGACTATGAGCCGTATGTAATGTGTTTTGAAAAGTGGATACCACACGTAGAGGATGTAATTCTTATTGAAAAAGGGCTAGAAACAGAGCGCTTTATTGGACATCCAGATCTAGTCGTGAAGATGCAGGGCAAAAACGTGCTTGTCGATTTAAAGACGACGGCACAAAAGCAGATGGTATCATGGAAGCTGCAGCTTGCTGGATATTGGGTGCTGTGTGAGGCAAACGATATCAAGATAGAAAGAGCTGGGTGTTTGTGGATAAATAAGAGCAAGACAATTCCCGAATTTGTCGAGTTAAAAGATGTTGAGAAGTGGAAAAAATTATTCTTAAGCTGTGTTGACGTGTATTATTTGCAAAAGTATATATAATGCATGGCACTTCCAGAATTTTTAGTTATTCCTTTTAAAGAAGAGTGGAGTAGTCTACCTGCAGCGAGGGTTCGAGGGGATAAAATCCTGTTGCCGTATACAACAGGAGCTCTTTTTAACTGCCTGAAGGCAGGAGTTCC
>CAYMRT010000157.1:0-2930 GCA_964392885.1 uncultured Desulfobacterales bacterium
CAAGACAAACAATCAGGATGCCTTTTGGCAGAAGTGGCAAGTATCAAGCACCTATCACGAGAAAAAGGTAAACTACTTATTACATCTTCAACACTTGCTGATAGTTCTACAATAGAAAACGCCCTTTTTCTATCTGGATTAAACTGAGCTCCGACGCCTTCTTGCCAATGAGCCATAACCCTTTGGGCCAACTCTTGTTGTTGAAGCGAAGGAGTAACTACAAAAAATTTCTCAACTCCATAAGTTGTTGCACTTCTCGATATATCGTGAATATCAAGATTAGTTATTGCAGAACAAATCTTTTCTCCTTGACGATTCAAAACAGGATAATGAACAAGGGCAATAAAAAGTCTCATGATCCTTCAATTTGATCATAACCAAGTTCTTTTAAAAAATTAAGATCACTCTGACTAAGCTCTGCCTTTTTTAAAAGTTCAGGCCGTCTCTTAAAAGTAATCTCAAGGGCCTTTTTCCGCCTCCAATCTGCAATCTTTTTATGATCCCCACTTAAAAGTACCTTTGGAACTTTCATACCCATAAAATCTCTAGGTCTTGTATAATGAGGATACTCTAAAAGATTTTCTGAAAAAGAATCCTCTTTTGCCGACTCGTCGCACCCCAAAACCCCAGGAACAAGCCTTGATATAGCATCTATGAGTACAAGAGCTGCAGGCTCACCTCCTGTTAATACAAAATCTCCAATAGATATTTCTAGATCAACATATTTATCAACAATTCTTTGATCTATGCCTTCATATCTTCCACAAATTATTATAAGGTTATTTTTTTTACTAAGTTCCAAGGCCATCTTATGATTAAAAACATGCCCTCTTGGAGTAAGATTTATAACAAAGCCGTCTTTTGCCTTTTTCTTTGAAAACTCAATCGCCTGTGACAAGGGTTCGGGAATCATCACCATGCCTGCTCCACCTCCATAGGGCCTATCATCTGTTGTTTTATGTTTATCCTTTGTAAAATCTCTTAAATTTATAGGTATAACTTTTATTATTTCTGCAGAAATAGCCCTTGCAATCACTCCTTCCTTTAAGGGTGATAAAAAATAATCAGGAAAGATGGTGATGATATAAAAGGTCACTTCCTTTTTCTTTTACTATCTTTCTTTTTCAACAAGGTTGCCTCAATCAGGCCTGGAGGTAGATCTACTAAACAGACTTTTTTATCAGGGTCCACCTCTATAACAATTTCATCTACCATAGGGATTAATATCTCTTCACCATGCTCACTTTTTACAATTAATACATCATTTGCTCCTGTTTCAAGTATTGCAGCTATTTTCCCAATACTTCCTCTTTGTTTGTCAATAACTTCTAATCCTTTTAGCTCGTACCAATAAAATTCATCTTCATCTGTTTGGGGCAATAGACCTACATCTTGATAGATCTCTTTTTTTTCTAAGGCTTCGGCTTTATTTCTATCACTTACTCCCTCAAGTAAACAAATTGCCTCTTTTGCTGCCTTTAGCCTATATTTTCTTATTAGGATTTTCTTAAACTTGGTATCTTTGGTTTTTAAAAAAAAGCAGGCAGGCATTAAAAAGCTATCAACTTGTGAATAAGCCTTTATAAGCACCTCACCCTTTAGGCCAACTGCTCTTTTGATACGGCCAATGGCCAAAAACTTATCCTGCATGAGCACTTAGCCATAAAGAAAAGGCCTGTCTATCCAACAGGCCTTTTTTTATGAATTGATAAATGGATTATTCTAGTATTTCAAGTACAGCACGCTTTTTTAACTTAGTCGATGCTGCACTTAAAATGGTTCTCATTGCCCTAGCAGTTCTTCCCTGCTTTCCAATGATCTTTCCAAGGTCTTCCTTTGCAACCTTTAGCTCAATTACAGAGGTTTGCTGACCTTCAATTTCATTAACCTCTACCTTTTCAGGATAATCAACAAGAGCCTTAGCAATGTGTTCTATCAATTCTTTCATTTTCCTTACCTCCACTTATAACCCCTTATAACAGCCTTACAGCCTAAACTAGCTCTAGCAAGTATTAATTGGCTGAGAGCACACCAGCCTTTTTAATAAGAGACCGAACTGTATCTGTTGGCTCAGCCCCTCTTTCAAGCCACTTTTTAACCTTATCTGCATGAATTTTAATTTCTGCAGGATCTTTTAGAGGATCATAAGTCCCAAGAACCTCAAGAAACCTACCATCTCTTGGCGCTTCTGAATTAGCTGCCACAATCCTGTAAAAAGGCCTCTTTTTTCTACCGCCTCTTGCAAGTCTAATTCTTACTGCCATTTAAGCCTCCATATATAAATTTATTCATTTTTTCTTAAATGAAAACCTTTTTATTTAAAAAGGCAAAAGCCCTTTTGGTATCTTTTTAAAATTACTCTTGCTAAATTTTTTAAACATCTTTTGCATTTCCGAATAGTTTTTAAGGAGCTGATTTACATCCTGAACAGTTGTTCCACTCCCTTTTGCAATTCGTCTCTTTCTGCTGGCATTTATAATAGTATGTTTTTTTCTCTCAAGGGGTGTCATTGAATTAATAATTGCCTCTATTTTTACAAGCTCCCTTTCATCAGGCATCATACCTTTAAGCTGTTTAATTTTATTAAGTCCAGGAATCATGGAGATAATCTGCTCAAGTGTTCCCAGCTTTCTTACTTGTCTAAGCTGGTCTCTAAAGTCCTCAAGAGTAAAGGCATTTTTTTTAAGCTTTTCTTGAAGCTCTAAGGCCTTGTCTTTATCAATAGTGTCTTGAGCCTTTTCAATTAAGGTTAATACGTCTCCCATCCCCAAAATTCTGTCTGCTATACGCTTTGGGTGGAAGACCTCAAGGGCGTTTAACTTTTCACCTACGCCTATAAATTTAATAGGCTTACCTGTAACCGAACGGATAGAAAGAGCTGCTCCGCCTCTAGCATCCCCTTCCATTTTGGTGAGAATCACGCCTGTAAT
>CAYMRT010000158.1:0-4655 GCA_964392885.1 uncultured Desulfobacterales bacterium
CATTAACAATCCAGTTGACAGGGCTGAAGACCAGTTACTCAGACTTGAAAACCAGGAAAATGTAGTAAGAATAATGAGCTATCACATGAGTAAAGGTCTTGAATTTCCAGTGCTTTTTTTACCATTCATTAACAATCTAAATATTAAGCAGTCACAGGAATATAATAAATTTAAATTTTACAACCTTAAACGTAAGGCTTACGTCTGGTCCCTATCACCCTCAGAAGAAGAACTGGATGAAATTTATCAACAAGAATGGTCAGAGCTTGTTCGTCTCGCTTATGTCGCCTTTACGAGGGCAAAATCGAAGCTTTACTTTTGTTGCAAAAAAGACGATTTTCTTACCCAGTTTTTTGTATCTCCAGAACAGTATCAAGAAGAAGGGCTTGATTATTATGATGAAGAAGAAGATTCTCTCGATATACCTTGCAACTGCAAAGAGTTTTTCTCAAAGATGTACGAACAGTATGATAATGCTGATAGGGAAGAGGAGGAATATGAGGAATATGAGGTAGATTAGGAAGATGAGGAATATGCTCTAATAAAAAGTTACTTTAATCCAAAACTGACCAAGGTCTTAACTATTAAAGAAAAACAAGATGAACTGAAAACTTTGCCATCAGACTCTTTAACTAAGATTTTGACAAAAACAAAGATCACCTTCACTCCCCCTTGTTTTTATGATTCGTTAATACGGTGGACTTGGAGACCCACGAGCTTCAGTCAACTGGTAAAAGATCCAGAATTTTTTAGTTTTGAAGCTTTTAATCAGCAGGATTCTGAAGCCAAAGAACTCCAAAACTTTTCTGACATTGGCCAGTTTCCAAAGGGTGCCCATGCCGGCAGTTGCATCCACTCCATCTTTGAAAAAATAGATTTCGATTGGCCTAAAGAAAAAATTTATAAAGTGGTTCAAAATACCCTTGAAGAAAACGGTTTTGAAACAGAGTGGACTGACGCTTTGACAGAAATGGTGGAATCAGTAATTTCTGTAAAACTTACGCCAGAGGACTTTTGTCTTAAGGACATTGAACCACAAAACATGGCAAAGGAGATGGAATTTCTCTGGCCCTTTGACGATAAGACAGCCCGTGCCCTATCAAATCTTGAGCCTGAATGCAAAGAGGGCGTAATTAAAGGCTTTATAGACCTGACATTTTTCATAAACGGAAAATTTTATATTCTTGACTACAAGAGCAACTGGTTAGGTCCAACTACTGACGATTACAATCAAAAGGCCTTAGAGCAGGCCATGAAAGAACATGACTATGAACTGCAAGCGGCCATCTATCTTGAGGCTCTACACCGCTACTTGAAACTTCGTCTCGACTCCTACAATCCTTCAAAAAACCTTGGAGGCGCCTTTTACCTTTTTACAAGGGGCATAAGAAAAAGTAAGCCTACAGGCATATATTTTATGGATCCAAAAAAGCTTTTGAACAGATTCCCAGAGGTCATGAGAACCATCAGAGAGGATTTGAATGTCTGACTTCTTAACGGTCCTTGAATCTGTAGTTTCTGCTGAAAAGGGAAGTGTTGTAGGGCTTGAATTTTGCCGTTTTTTAAAACGCCTTGACCCTAAAGTGGAAGAAGACTGTCTTGTTGCGGCCTATCTCCTTTGCTGTGCAGTTGAAGGTTCCCACTCATGTCTTTTTTTAAAGGGCGATTTTTCAAAAACGGTTCTTCTTGAACATGGCCTCGAAGGATTTTCTTTGCCTGAGCCAGAAAAACTTTCCTCATCAAAATTTATTGGTGATGCTCAAAACAATTCTCCATTAATATTAGATGAAGACAGGCTCTATCTTTCAAGATATTTCCAATATGAATGTGAGATAGCTGAATTTATCAAAAAAAGGGCAAAAAGCTTTAATCCCCCACCAGAGCAGGCATATCAATTCCTTCACGAACTGCACAAGGACGATCCAGCAAGGCCCAACTGGCAGAAGCTTGCAGCCCTTAGTGCATGTTCGAGGCACTTTTTAGTGATCTCAGGTGGACCAGGCACAGGAAAGACAAGGACAGTAGCAGTCATAATGCTTGTGCTAAATAAATGCCTTGGCATAGACTTTTCTCAAATGGCCCTTGCAGCCCCAACTGGAAAGGCAGCGGCTAGACTTTCCAACTCTGTTTCTGAAACCATCAAAAAGCTGTGTCCAGATGCTTCATTTAATCCCAATGAGCATGCAAAGGCCAAAACAATTCACCGACTTCTTGGCATGGCGTCAGACTGGAAGGCTAAATTCAGATTTAACAGGGACAATCCTTTGCCATACAAGGTAGTCATAGTGGACGAAACGTCCATGATTGACCTTCCGCTTATGGCCCACTTCATGAGGGCACTTTCTCCAGATACAAGACTTATCCTGCTCGGAGACAAGGATCAACTTGCCTCAGTAGAGGCAGGAAGCATCATGGCAGACATTTGCAACGCCGCAGGCACCGGTCCATATTCAAAAGACTTTGTTGACATAGCAAATCAGGCAAAAGAAAATGTTGGAGAGCCTTCTAAAGATCCTCACTTTCTAAGAGACTGTGTAATTACCCTGACTCACAACTATCGTTTTGGCCATGATTCAGGCATTCACAAGTTGGCAAACGCCGTAAATAAAGGCAACATCAAAGAAGCCCTGGAGCTTTTTGAACGCACCGACCTGAAAGACATCTCTTTCTTGGATGCAGAAAAGGAAGAAAACAGCCTTGAAACTGTTATAGTAAATTTTACAAAAGGCTTTATAGATAAAATAAAAGATGTGAACGAGCCCCAAAATGCCCTTAAGATACTTGAAAAATTCAAAATCCTTTGCGCTATAAAGGATGGAATTGCAGGCACTGGTAACATAAACAGATTCATATCCTGGCACTTTTTCAATAGCCAACCAGGCACTTTGCATCAAGGGCTTCCTGTAATCATTAACGAAAACAACTACAGGCTTGGTCTTTTTAACGGGGATACAGGCGTCATCTGGCAAGACCGTTTCTCTCAAAAAGGCTCTTTCATGGCTTGGTTTGAAACAGAGGGTGAAATGATGTGTTTCTCGCCTGCAAGAATGCCAAAGTTCGATCCAGCCTGGGCTATTACTGTTCACAAGAGCCAAGGATCAGAATTTCAAAAAGTCCTTCTGATTCTACCCAATCCGCAATGCTCTGTGCTTGGAAGAGAGCTTTTATACACTGCCATTACTCGAGCCAGGGAGAAAATAATCATTTGGGGCACAAAAAGCGCCCTTGAAACTGCCATGAAAAAATCTGTAAGAATGACTGGCCTTTCAGAAAAATTCGACAAGGCTTGAGGCCTTATTTATCAAAACAGAGCCTAAAACAACGCGTATATTTTCTGTATCTTTAATAGGCAAGTTAACAAAGACTCTCGCTCAACTATATTAAGAGATAGTGATATAGTCTCTATAAGTTAGCAATCTGATTAAGATATGACTTTTTATTTTGAAGTTTAAATGCAAATTATAAACAAAAAAACAGCAAAGGATATAAGTAGTGGTAAAAAAGAAAGGATACAGAACTGATCCAAAAAACATAATTAAGACATTGGAGCTTTTGACAAAGGCCACCAGAGATTCCGATGCGCCTTTGAAAGAGTTTGAAAAGGTTCAAACTAACGACCCATTTAAGGTATTGGTGGCAACTATCCTTTCATCCCGTACAAAAGACGAAGTTACTACTGAGGCTGCAAAAAGGCTTTTTTCTGTTGCCAAAAACTTGGAAGAACTTTCTAAATTGAGCGTTAATGAAATCGAAGCATTAATTTATCCTGTAGGATTCTACAAAAATAAGGCTAGATTCCTTTCCGCCTTGCCCAGTGCCTTGGAGGCTTTCGGAGGAAAGATTCCATCAAGTATGGATAGACTTTTGAGTTTGCCAGGCGTTGGAAGAAAGACTGCAAACCTTGTTCTTGCTCGGGCTTTTGGAAAGCCGACAATATGCGTAGATACTCACGTTCACAGGCTATCCAATTTGTGGGGGTGGGTTAGAACAAATAGCCCTGAAGAGACTGAAAAAGCATTAAAAGAGCTTCTCCCTAAAAGATATTGGTCTAGAGTAAATTCAGTGCTTGTTGCCTTTGGGCAAAGTGTTTGCAAGCCTGTTTCTCCCATGTGTGTAAGTTGCCCTTTAAATGATTGGTGTCCAGGCAAGAAATTGCAGAAAAATGAGGCTATTTCTTGATATTTCAATATAAAGGTTTGGCCAATTGTCCAAACAATAATACTAAAAGTTCTTATTTAAGTTATGTTAATTAAGTTATGTTAAGCCTCTTTGGATTGTATTCCAATTTTTTAAAAATTTTTGGTTCTTCCTTGGCCACTGTTTGAAGGCTTAGGTAGGTGTTTTGTTTCCTAAAGCTCTTATTATAGAGACGAAAATAATGTCTCAATGCCCAAGAGCAACCCGATCAGGAATCGCATAAGCCCTTGTCTTTGAAAACTTGTTGGGCATGGAAGGACTCCGCAAGCTTCCATGGAATAATCTTAGTAAGCTTGCCCCAACGGTTGCATTTCTGAGCTTTCTGCCAAAGGGAAGATAGAAGTCTTCGAAGCTAAGCTGTTTGGTATTCTTTTTCCGATATATTTTGATTGTAAGGTACAATGGTTTTTTAGATAATTTAGCTATCTTCCTGCACATTTTACTACATATTTGCTTAA
>CAYMRT010000159.1:0-10686 GCA_964392885.1 uncultured Desulfobacterales bacterium
GATATAGAATCTCTAATTTTTGCAGCAGAACGTTTAGCTGAAACAATAACTTTATAATTTAACTATCATAATTAGCTACCTCACAAACTCGAAATTTAAAATTAACATAATTAAGAAATGTTTAACAAAATAAATAGACAAAGGAGATGAATCCCCTAACCCTTGACAACCAGTTTATGTCATGGTGGTTTAAGAATAATTTAAGCAATTTTTTTATAAAAATTAAAATGCGTTTAAAAAGGAGTTAAAATGCCTGCAAGAATAGAAGTATGTCTTAAAAGTCATTTAAAAGATGCACTTGGAATTAAAACTCAAAAGAGAGCCCAAGAAGATATTAAATTACCTGTAGAAAACTTGAGAACATATAAAGTTTATTTAATTGATATACCACTTGATGATAAACAACTTGATGAAATTGCCAAAGGGCCTTTTTCAGATCCTGTTACTCAAGACTACTCCATTAACAATCCTATTTGCATTGATATTGCCCAAAAAAGCGAGATTGAATGGGACTGGATCATTGAAGTAGGTTTCCGTCCCGGCGTTACAGATAACGAAGGTAAAACAGCCAAAGAAGCTATAGAGCTATTTCTCGGAAAGCGTCTTAATAGCGGACAAGGAGTTTATACATCTACAGGCTATCTCATTAAAGGAAAACTTACAGAGGATCAGGTGAAAAGATTGGCAAATGATCTTCTGGCAAATGATTTGATTCAACGAACCACTATTTGTCCATTTTCTAAAATAAAAAACGAGTATCATAAAAAAGAATCCAACTTTTTCTTTGTACCAAAAGTTACAGAAGAAGCAGAAATACATATTCAAGAGTTTGATCTTAATTCCATGAGTGATGAAGAGCTTATAAAGCTTTCTAGAGAAAGGGTCTTAGTACTAAGCCTCAAGGAGATGAAGATCCTGCAAGATTATCTCAAGGATGAAAGAGTCCTAAAAGAGCGACAAAAAGTTGGGCTTTCAAACAAATATACAGACTGTGAGTTAGAAGCACTTGCACAAACCTGGTCTGAGCATTGTAAGCACAAAATATTCAATGCAAAAATAACCTATAAAACCAAAGAAGGAGAAGAAGTAATAGATAGCCTATTTAACACATATATTAAAGGAGCGACAAAGCTTATCAGAGAAAGACTTGGCGACAAGGACTGGTGTCTTTCTGTATTTAAGGACAATGCAGGTGTAGTTAGTTTTAATGACAAACTAAACATTGCATTTAAAGTTGAAACACACAACTCACCATCTGCCTTAGATCCTTACGGAGGTGCTCTTACTGGAATTGTTGGAGTGAACAGAGATCCATTTGGTACAGGGTTAGGTGCAAAACTTGTTTTTAATACCGATGTCTTTTGCTTTGGTCCTCCAGACTACGAAAAGGATCTACCAAAAGGCCTGCTCCATCCAAAACGAATCTTTGAAGGAGTAAGAGAAGGCGTGGAACACGGAGGCAATCAAAGTGGCATTCCTACAGTAAATGGCTCCATTGTCTTTGATGAAAGATACTTAGGCAAACCCTTAGTATTTTGTGGAACAGGAGGGGTTATGCCTAAAAAGATAGGAGATAGGCCTTCTTATGAAAAAAAGGCATGTCCTGGAGATGCCATTGTTATGTGTGGCGGTAGGATTGGAAAAGATGGAATACATGGAGCAACATTTAGTTCCGAAGAGCTTCATGAAGGGTCTCCTGCAACAGCCGTCCAAATAGGTGACCCTATCACCCAAAAAAAGATGACAGATTTTTTATTGAGGGCACGGGATCTTGGACTTTATAACTCTATTACTGACAATGGCGCAGGTGGTCTTTCATCTTCTGTTGGAGAAATGGCACAAGAATCAGGT
Source organism: uncultured Desulfobacterales bacterium (assembly GCA_964392885.1). Taxonomy (GTDB): domain Bacteria; phylum Desulfobacterota; class Dissulfuribacteria; order Dissulfuribacterales; family QOAL01; genus JAADCZ01. The sequence continues at coordinate 1,852 of CAYMRT010000159.1, forward strand.
GGCTTTGAACTGCACCTTGATAAAGCCCCATTAAAATATCCGGGCCTTCAGCCGTGGGAAATTTTAGTTTCGGAGGCTCAGGAGAGAATGACAGTTGCAGTTCCTCAAGATAAGTTACAAGAATTTCTTGACCTTTCTGAAAAGATGGGGGTTGAGTCAACTGTACTTGGTAAATTTACAGATACTGGGAAATATCACTGCCTCTATAATGGAAAGACCGTTGCCTACTTAGATATGGATTTTATCCACAATGGCGTTCCTCAAATGGAGCTTACTGCAATTTGGCAAGAACCAACCCATAAAGAGCCTGATTTTCCTGAGCCTGAAGATCTTGGAAAGGAACTAAAAAAGCTTCTTTCAAGGTTCAATATTTGCAGTAAGGAATATGTAGTTCGTCAATATGATCATGAAGTGCAAGGTGGAAGCGTAATCAAGCCTCTTTGTGGTGCGTTGAATGATGGCCCTAGTGATGCTGCAGTAATTCGGCCTGATTTAACAAGACTTGAGGGTCTGGTTGTATCTCATGGGATATGTCCACGATATAGCGACATTGATACATACTACATGGTATGTGCTGCAGTTGATGAAGCGGTTAGAAATGCGTTAAGTGTAGGGGCAAAATTTGATGAAATGTCAGGATTAGATAATTTTTGCTGGTGCGATCCTGTTCAATCTGAAAAGACTCCAGATGGCCATTATAAGCTTGCCCAACTTGTACGGGCAAACAAGGCCCTCTATGACATCTGTACAGCCTATATGATTCCATGCATCTCTGGCAAAGATAGCATGAAAAACGATGCGACAATTGGAGGAGTAAAAATTTCGATTCCCCCTACCCTTCTATTTTCTCTAATTGGAAAGATTGATGATGTAACAAAGGCCATAACAATGGATGTAAAAAGACCTGGTGATCTTGTCTATATGTTAGGGAAAACACATCCTGAACTTGGAGCATCTGAATACTTTGCAATGAAGGGGTATATTGGAAACGATATACCAAAAGTTCGTATTGATGAAGCATTAAAAAGGTATAATGCCCTTTCTAGGGCCACCTCTAAAGGGCTTGTTGCCTCCATCCATGACTGTTCTGATGGAGGATTGGCAGTTTGTTTAGCTGAAAAGGCATTTTCAGGTGCCTTTGGCATGGATATTGATGTCTCTGCCATTTTGTCCGAAAATATTAATAGGCTTGATTTTCTGCTTTTTAGTGAAAGTCAAAGTAGATTTATAGTTACTGTTCATCCAGAAAATAAAGCTGCTTTTGAAAAAGAGATGGCTGATACGGACTTTTGTTTAATTGGTGAAGTGAAAAAAGATCCAATGCTGACGCTATATAAAGATGGGAAAAAAATTTTAAATGAAAGCTGCATAGATCTTAAGAAAGCATGGCAAGAGCCACTTTGGTGGTAAAAAATATGGAGAGAGATGAAATAGAGCAGCTTATTGAAGAAGAAGCCTTTTTAATTAAGCATTCAGGGGAAACCCCTGAGATTGCATATCATTCAAGCCTTTATTTTCTTTTTGAAGACCCTGAGGGTCCAGGTCTAAAAAAGGATGAAGTTAATCTCTACCCCTTAAAGGAAGCTGTATTTAAAAGATATGTTAAGATACTTCTTAGAGATCTAAAACCTACGAACAGAGACAAAAGGATCTATAGAGGAATAGCAAGAAGCATTGCAAACTTTGAAAGGCTTAAGCGGTTTGCCCAAAAAGAGAATTTCCCTATGGATGAAGTAATTGGGCAGACAAAAGAACATCTTTTGAATTTCTTAAAAGTAGAATCTCATGAAGTATCTCAAGGCTTAAGAAGCTCTTGCATTAATTGTACATTTAAAGAGTTAGTTCAATTTGCAAAAATACTTGGTATCGAAGAATCAGAATTGCCAAATAACATTAAAAAGCTGTGTCTAAAGTCTTAAAAGAAACAGAAAAGCACCACTTATCAAATGATTGTTGGACAGAGCGAATCTCTGGGATAATTGCACTTTGCTTATGCCTTATAATTTTATTTCTAGGCCTTTTGATTTTTATTCCTTTTTTTGAGCCAATTTGTTGGGCAATTATTCTTTCTCTTTTTTTTCATCCAATATATCAGCGTCTTCTCGTATTTTTTAAAGGTAACAGGATATTTTCATCATTTATCATGTGCCTTCTGATTGTAGCTTTTATTATAATCCCAGTATTTTTACTAATAACAAGTCTTACCGCTGAAGTTTTCAGACTTTACACTGCTGGCATAAGCAGTATTCAAGACATAAATATTGATCTTATCCCCAACAAAGAGCACTATCCAATCTTACATAAGCTGGTGGTAAAGATCTTAAAAAGTCTTAAGCTTTATGGTGAAGACCTTCATGCCACCTTAGCAGATCTAACAAGATCTGCAGGCGAATATTTTTTAAAAAAAGGAACTGCCGTTTTCAGAAACATTGCGGTTTTGGTATTTAAGTCCTTTCTTATGCTTGTAATACTGTTTTACCTTTTTGCTGATGGGGAAAAGATGCTTAAGGCATTTAAAAGGCTTCTTCCTCTAAAAGAGGAAAGTGTTGAAAACTTTATGAAGCTTACAAATGACGTACTATCTGCTACTTTGTATGGGAACCTACTTACAGGTGCTATTCAAGCTGGCCTTGGTATCTTTATCTTTTGGATTCTTGATTTTTCTGCACCAATATTATGGGGCACTATATTAGGTGTCGGAACATTTGTACCTATGATAGGAACGGCCATTGTATGGGGGCCTGCTAGTCTTTTTTTGCTTCTTTCTGGACAATATTTAAAAGGAGCAATACTTTTAACTTTTAGCCTGTTGGTAATAAGTCAAATGGACTATTTTCTTAGGCCTTATTTAATTAGTGGAAAGACAGAGCTTCATAACTTGTTCCTATTTTTAGGAATAATTGGTGGCATAAATGTATTTGGGCTTTTGGGGTTGATACTTGGGCCAATGGTTATTGCCCTTTGCATGTCAATTCTTGAACTTTATAGAATGAATCTACTAAAACGCTCTTAGCCATGATGAAGCCTTCTTATCTATCATTAATGGAAAACGGAGAGCTGAAAAAAAGGGTAAATAGGGCCCTAAAAAGGCTTTCCAGTTGCGATATTTGTCCTCATGAATGCAATGTTGACAGACTAAATGATCAGAAAGGATTTTGTAAAATAGGCAGACATGCAATTGTAGCAAGTTATGGGGCACATTTTGGTGAAGAGCCGCCAATTACTGGTAGTAAAGGCTCAGGGACTGTATTCTTTTCTGGTTGCAACATGAGGTGTCTCTATTGCCAAAATTATGAAATAAGCCAAGGTTTAGAAGGATATGAGGTCACAAAGGAATACTTAGCGTTTATATTTCTTTCACTCCAAGAGGGAGGCTGTCATAATATCAATTTAGTAACCCCTACACATGTTGTGCCACAAATATTAGAAGCATTGTACATAGCTGCAAAGGAAGGTCTTGAAATACCTGTTGTTTATAATTGTGGTGGATATGAATCAGTGTCAACCTTGAGACTATTAGAAGGCATTATAGATATTTATATGCCAGATATGAAATATAGTGATAGCACTATTGCAAAAAGACTTTCAAAGATTAAAAGTTATTGGGAGACATCAAAGCAAGCTCTAAGAGAGATGCACAGACAAGTAGGAGATTTAATTCTTGAAGAAAAATCTAAAGTAGCTTTAAAAGGCTTGCTTGTAAGGCATCTTGTACTACCAGAAGATCTTAGTGGTTCCAAAGAGGTGTTTAAATTCATAGCCACAGAAATATCAAAAGACACTGTTGTAAATATAATGGATCAGTATAGACCTTGTGGAAAGGCCTTTGATAATCCGCCACTTAATAGAAGAATTACAAGAGAAGAATTTGAAAGGGCCATAAAATGGGCAAGAGAACAAGGACTTAATCGGCTCTTGACTTTTTGATAGGTTATGAATCGCACTTTTGTAATTGGAGACATACATGGTTGCATAGATAAGCTAGAGAACCTTATGAAAAAAATCCCAATTAATTGGGATAAAGACAATATTGTATTTTTGGGAGATTATGTTGACAGAGGTGCGCATCCGAAAGATGTGGTGCAATTTATTATAGAATTAAAAAAGACGCATGATCCCCAAAAAATAATTTGTCTAAAGGGTAACCATGAAGAAATGTTTTTGGATTTTTTAAGTGGAGAAGGGCTCACTGATGCCTTCTTGGCTTTTGGAGGCGAAAAGACGCTTTCAAGTTACAATCTTTCAGCATTAGATAAGGGAGCAGGAAAAGAGGCAATTTCCCCTGAACATTTTGAATTTCTTACAAACCTTAATGTAAGTTATTCCACTGATAAGTTTTTTATGGTACATGCTGGAGTTAAGCCTAAGGTTCCCCTTTCTCTTCAAAAAGAAGAAGACATGCTCTGGATTAGAGACGAATTCATCAAATCAAATTTCAATTGGGGGAAAAGAATAATATTTGGTCATACAGCGTTTGACAATCCACTTATTCAAGAGAATAAAATTGGCATAGACACAGGTGCTGTTTATGGTGGAGTTCTTACTTGTCTTGTGCTGCCTGATGTAGATTTTATATTTGTATGATATTTAAACTATAAAGACATAAAGGAACAAATCTTAGGAGATGAAAAAAAAGAAACAGGAATATAAGAGCAGTATTGAAAGGGCTTTAGAAAATCCTAGGATAAAAAGCCAATATTTAAAAGAAGTAGAAAGACTATTTAAAGGTCCCAAGGGTGATCCTTTACATGAAAAGGATCTCCAAAAACTTCATAATTCATACGGTACAAGTAGCTTTAAAAAACAGGCAAAGACTTATATAAAAAAATATGGACTTCCCGACGACTGGGGTGCGCTTATCTTGCTTCTGGACCTTAAAGGAGAAAGTCAGATAGTGATAGATACAATGGAAAAGCTTGTTGAAATGTCAAAGACTCTTTCGAGTCAAGAGAGAAAAGGCCTTAAAAGCAAGCTTAAAACCCTAAGCCTTACAACAAAAGATATGGATGTAGCTGAAATTGCAGAAGAACTTATCCAGGAGATTTAGTATTGTCATGGTCTAAAGACATAGATGATTATATTGCCTTTATTGCAGTAGAGAAAGGGCTTTCTGCCAAAACCTTAGAAGCTTATAGCAACGACCTTGTTGAATTTAGCATTTATATGGAAAATATTGGAGTTAATTCTCCAGAACAAAGCAAAACATCTCATATATTAAACTGGTTAAGTTATCTCAAAAAACGTCAGATTACACCTGTTACTATTACTAGAAAATTATCATCAATAAGAGGCTTTTTTAAATATCTGCTCATGGAGGGACGCATCGAGGCCTCTCCTACTTCAGTAATTGGAAACCCCAAGACTGCCAGAAAATTACCTCTTGTATTGAGTGCAAAAGAGGTGGAGAAATTGCTATCTCAGCCTGATACAACTAAACCAACTGGAATAAGAGATAGAACCATCCTCGAAGTCCTTTATTCCTGCGGATTAAGGGCAACTGAAGTGGTCTCTCTTCGTTTAGAACAGATAGATCTTGATGTGGGTTTTCTAAGAATTTGGGGCAAAGGTAATAAAGAGAGGGTCATACCCCTTGGAGAAGAGGCATCTTTTTGGCTTAACAAATACATTAAAGAAGCAAGGCCTAAGCTGTTAAAAAAAGCAAACAGCTTTTATTGTTTTGTTGGCATGAGAGGAAAGCCTCTTACAAGACAGAGACTTTGGCAAATCATAAAAAAATATAGCATAAGTGCAGGTCTTAAAGATAAGATCTATCCACACTGCCTTAGACACTGTTTTGCTACTCATCTTCTTGAAGGAGGGGCGGATTTAAGGGCGGTACAAATGCTTTTAGGACATAGTGACATTAATACAACACAAATTTATACTCATTTAGATACTGAATATCTAAGACAAATACATAAGAAATATCATCCAAGGCCATAAAAATATGCTCACAAAAAAATCGTTTAAACTTAACAAGTTAAGCAAACAGCTCTCTTATTTATTTTTACCAATTATTAGAAATAGAGGGAATAGTTATGCAAAGGCCGCTCGTGTTAAGTTAATTCATATCTCAGATAACTTGATAAAGGCAAAAGTTAAAGGTTCATCTACATACAAGGTTATATTAGATTTAACAGATGGTGACAAAGGGGCAATTAGAATTGCCTGTAGCTGTCCTTTCTTTAGACAGGGTATATTATGTAAACATTTATGGGCAACGGTGGTTGTTGCAGAAAAATATTTTTCTAAAAATAAAATTACAGGTTCACCAAAAAAAATAGAACCACTAACAATAGATGAATTATTTTCAGATAAACTATTAATAAATGAAAAACCAAAGCTGCCATGGCAAGAGGTACAAGATTTTATTTTAACTTATGAACTTGTTATAGATAACGATGAAATAAAAATCTCTGCCTATGAACAATACATAAAGAAAAACGGAACCCTTGGAAGGATTAAAAAGCTTTCACAAAAACTTGTATCGCATCCTTATCTCCCGCAAGAAGATCGACTAATTATCCCTTTTTTAAAACAAATACAAAATGATGCAGATTTCCAATTCGGAAGCTATCTAATCTCAACATATGCACAAGATTCCTATAAAGATATTTCACTCTCAAATCAGGATTTATCAATGCTTATTCCTATCTTAGCCAAAACTAAAAGATGTATAGTAATTGGACCAAATGGAGAAATTATTGCCTCTCCACTTTCTTATGGAAAAAGCGAAGATGTTAAGTTTGAAATATCATCTAAATCGCAAGATAAAAACAAAATACAACTAACACCATATATTCTCATTGGAAATAAAAAAGTCAATTTTAATAAAATATTTCTACTTGATACATCTCCAACTTTTTTTATTTACAATCAAACACTATATCAACTTTCTTGTCCATCAAGCTCTTGGCTAAAGACTATTGCAGATAGAGGTCTGCCTATTATCCACAAACAAGAGCTGCCTAAGTTTATTCAAAAAGCAGCTTCATGCTCGTTTTTAAGTTATCTGAATATTTCAAAAGAGTTACTTCCTAAAGAGGTTGAGTTCAATAATATAACACCAAATCTTATTCTAAGCATTGAGGATGAAAAATATATTCAAGCGGATTTATTTTTTGTATATGATAAACATAAAATTCATTTTACCGAGAAAAGAAAAGAAATATTTGATGAAAAAAAATGGCAAATCATTAAAAGAAATATCAAACAAGAAGAAGAATTTATAAAAGAGCTAACTAACCTTGGTTTTAAAACAGCTGATAAAGGCAATTTTAAAATAGACTTTGATGCTGCAATCAATGCTATATCTATACTTGATAAAAAAGGCGTTATATTAGAGGCAACCGACGGCAAAAGGATAAAAACTGGTTTTGTAAAAAGCTTTAATATTTCATCAGGTATAAACTGGTTTGACCTTAATGGAGAAATTAATTTTGGTGATGAAACTATCTCTCTATCTAATTTAATTTCTTCATATCAAAGAGGTCGCCGCATAATAAGACTTGGATCTGGCGAACACGGCATATTACCTATCAAGTGGTTAGAAAAAAACAAAAAATTGCTTGAACTTGCCAGAATTGAAAAGAATGAACATGGTGAAAAAACTCTACGATTTCCTTCCACACATTCACTAATAATAGAGCATTTACTTGAAGAAGCTGAAGAAGTCTCATATGACGAATCTTTTAAAAAGTTAAAGCACAATCTAAAAAACTTTAAAGGCATTAAGCCAAAAGAAGCGCCTGTTGGCTTTAGAGGGAAGTTAAGACCTTATCAAAAAGAGGCACTTGGCTGGTTTGAATTTTTAAGACAGATGCAGCTTGGTGGGATACTTGCAGATGACATGGGTCTTGGAAAAACTATACAGGTCCTTGCACTCTTAGAAGAGACAAATGAAAAACTTAGGCCTTGTGCCCCTCATCTGATAATTGCTCCCACCTCTTTAGTGTTTAACTGGAAATGCGAGGCAGAAAAGTTTACTCCTAATCTTAAGTTTCTAGTTTATGTTGGAGCTGATAGAAAAGATACATTAAACGAGCTTAAAAATGGCCAAGTTCTTCTTACTACTTACGGCATACTTAGAAGAGATATAACAATTTTAAAGGATATGAGCTTTTATTATTGCATCTTAGATGAAAGCCAATACATAAAAAATCCGGAATCCCAAACTGCTAAGGCTTCAAGAATATTAAAGGCCAAGCATAAACTGTGTCTTACAGGCACTCCGATTGAAAATCATTTGGGTGAGTTATGGTCTCAAATGGAATTTTTAAACCCTGGAATGCTTGGATCTAAAGATAGATATTTAGAACGTTTTGCAAAGCCTGCATCAATGGGTGAAAAAAATGTTCTTGATACCTTAAAGCAAATAGTATCGCCAGTAATACTTAGGCGAACAAAAGAAGAGGTAGCAAAAGATCTTCCTGATAAAATAGAATCTATAATAAGATGTACAATGACTCCGCATCAAGATGCCCTTTATCAGAAAATTAGAGATCATTATAAGGCATCTATTTTAAAAGCTGTTGAGAACAAGGGGCTAAACAGGTCAAAAATGATGGTATTAGAGGGCCTTTTACGGCTTAGACAAGTAGCAAATCATCCAGCCTTGATTGGAGAACAAGATGTTGAATCAAGCAAGTTCACTCAACTTTTAAATCTCCTTGATGAAACACTTGAATCAGGTCATAAGGTTTTGATCTTTTCGCAATTTACTAAGATGCTAAAATTGATAAAAACTGAATTAATAAAAAAAGGAGTAATTTTTGAATATCTTGATGGAAGAACTCCGCAGGCAAAAAGAGAAGAAAGAGTTAAAAGAAAAGCAAA
>CAYMRT010000160.1:0-6169 GCA_964392885.1 uncultured Desulfobacterales bacterium
TTCTGCAATTAATCTATTTAATACACCTGTAGATTTGGTTTCTTCAGTATCATAAATAGCAAGTACTTTTATCCCTGTTTCTTGTTCAAATGCTTTGAGTATTGGTTCAGAAAAGACTTGATCCACACTGGTATATACCACAACTTGTTGTTTGTGTTCATTTGTGCAAGAATACAACAAAAGTATGATAACTAAAGAAACGCATAACCAGCTTTTAACAAGGTCCATATATTTCCTCCAGAAGTCAACTTACTTGTTATCTTCTGATTGGCTGATTTTGAAAATTTTTACATTGTCAAAATATGTATAGGCGTCTGCCTTTGTCCATAAGCCAACTTTTCCAGCCTTTTTAAATGTAGAGTCGTGAACATCCAAGAACTTAAAGCCATTATAAAAGCATTCAATATGATCTCCAATCATTCTGATTTTTATATTATGCCATTTATTTGATGGGATTTTTATCCTAGCACTTGCCATCTGTTGCCGATTACCATTTACTACTTTATAGACTCTAAAATTATTTTCTAGAGGATTTGCCCTGGCAACATAATAATTATTTTCATCTTGATAGCGCCACACAGGGCCACCGCCTTGATCTTCTTTGCCCTTAACCCCTTTAAAATCTACGGTGAGTTCAAGGTCATTTAATTCTAGTTCATCGTATATAGCAAGATTAAAATGGTAACCGTGATTTTCTAGTGAAAGTTGAGCTAGGACCTTATTATCATTATCCTTTATTACCTGCCAAGTACCAAGTTTTCCTCTACCTGTAAAATGATTTGACCAACCAGAAGGAAGTTTCCCAATTGGTGAGTTTTCAAAGTCAAAGTTTTTAACAATAACAGCTTTTAAGCCTTGCGGGAGTTGAGCTTTTTCTTCTGGAATTCCCTTAGAGTTTGAACAGCTAATAAATAAAAAGAATACCAATGAAGTAATAAAAATTATTCTCATACTAATCCTCCTGCTCTTTTTACAAAGATATTAGCATGACTTTTTGTTGATCACACAAGATTTTTATTTGGTTATTTCGACAAAGATGTCGAAAAAGTTAGATTTTGTCGAGTTTTAGGTAGGGCTTTATTTGTAATATGCTGTTTTTATTTGAAAAATATTGGCACATCTATTGAAGCTAAGAATGGCAAAACAAAAAAGGAGGTAAAAGTGAAGTCTCTTAAAGCAGTGTTAAGCATTATGGCCGTTTTAGCTTTTAGCGTAACTGGCGCATTGGCAGTTGACTATAGCCAGTATTCTACAGAAGAGTTAGCAGCCATGAGAGGTCAAATGAGAAATGCCACACAGGAAGAGAGGGATGCATTTAGAAAGGAGTGGCAAAGTAGAATTCAGAACATGGATCCAGCTGAAAGAAGCAAATATCAAAAGGTAGGAGCTAAGAATTTTAGAGGAAGTACATGTCAAGGAGCAGGATATGGATATGGTAGAGGTGGAGGCCGCGGCAACGGTCATGGATATGGCCGTCGTTAAAATAAAAAAACAATAAAAATTAAAGGAGGTAGTTAAGTATGAAAAGGTACAATTTAATTTCTGTTGCAGTTGCATTAATTCTTGGGCTTTTTGTTTCAGGAACTTCTTTTGCTGGTTATGGTCAGGGTGTCCAAGATGGTACAGGTCCAATTGTAAATATTTTTGATGGTACCCCTGTTACCATCTCGGGCATGGTTTCTGAAATTGGCACTCAAGGCTCTGGTATTGTAATAGATACAGGAAGTGCTTTGGTAAATGTTTATGGACTTGGGCCAGTATGTCTATGGGATTCCATGGGAGTTGCAAGGCCAGTTGTAGGTGAAAATATTACTGTAGATGCTTATGAGGTAACTCTAAGTGACGGTTCTACAAGACTTATTGCTTCAAGTATTACAGTAGGAGATCAGACAATATATTTGAGAGATTCAAGTACTGGTGCTCCTGTTTGGAGAGGTGTTGGTGGATGTAACGGACGTGGCCAGGCAAATGGTAAAATGATAGGTAGGCAGTAAACTGATTAATAAGGCGGTCATTATAGACCGCCTTATTTTTATGCCACCATAATTCCTTCTCCAGTTTCATCTTCTTGACCAATTATCCACTCAATTTCAACTTCAAGACTTCTTTTTGTTTTCCCCTTTTTTTCTTCTTCTTCTACCTTAACCTCAAGAATCATATTGTTTGGCATTGGAAGATCAATTTCTTTAGCTCCTGATCGCAAGACAACTTTTTTACCTTCAATCTTATCAGCAAGTTGCCTTAAAAAGGAAGCTATTTCGCTTGCGCTTTTCCTTTCTTCTGTTTCAAAAAGTATTATTTCACGTCCCATAATATAGACCTCCTTTTTCCCTTTTTTTATTTTGTTTTTTCTCCTTGCCTTCATGGCACTTTTGCATCTTAATAGGCAGGAGATGGCCACTTCACAAATACCTGGGATTCGCCTATTACCAAGCTCCCAGTCTTGATAGGTTCTATAAGGTGTATCCAAAAGCTCGCTCATCTCTCTAATACTAAGGCCGAGCTTTTCTCGTATTTTTTTTAATTCTTTGGGTTTCATTTTCGTTAATAAATATACGCATTGCGTATAATAAAGTCAAGGTTTTAATAGTATGGGGACATCATTTCTAGATAGTTCATCTCTAATGCCAAAGCGGGTAAGTACAAAGTCATATTTGACAGGATCTTTTGGATTAATTTTTAAAAAGTGTTTAGTTATTTCAATGGCTGTTAATAAATTTGCCTGTTTTCTTTTGGTAAAGCCAAGCTCCCTTGATATGTTAAACATATGCGTATCAAGAGGAACTATAAGTTCTGATGGATCTATAACATGCCATCCGCCAGGGTCCACTTCATCTTTTCTTACCATCCAGCGTAAAAAAAGAAAAAGTCTTTTACAGGCACTTTTTTTAGTAGGATCTGGTAAAAGATGTGTTTTTCTTAAGCTGGCAAGATCGAGGATTTTATGCACGGCATTTGTAAGCCTTTTTATAGTCCTTTCTTGGCCTGGCTTTTCTTGCGAAAAGGTATCAAAAATTGTTTCAAGGCTTCCATAGGTTGTTAATACCTTTTTAAGGCCTATTAAAAAGGCAGCCATTTCAGGTCCTTTTGTAAAGCGATGTTTAAAGTCGGCAAATATTCTTTCAATTTTTGAGTTTGATGTCTCTAAGAGGAATTTTTTTGGACTCCCATCCATCTTTTCTAAGCAGTTATCAATGGCTTTTAAAATAGACCATACCCTTCCATAGGCTAAGCTGGCAGAAATGATACCAACTATTTCTCTGTCGGATTCTGGAAATTTATATAAAAATTCAAGAGGGTCTGGATGCACAAATTCCCTTTTGTTGTATTTTTGGTACAATACATCCAGACCCTTAGTAAAGGTCTGTATATCAAAAGAATCGCTCACCTGTTAAGCCTTGCCACAACAAGAGCCTGGGCCCAAACATCCAGAGGCCTGCCCGGGTCTTGATCCACAACAACCGGTATCCTTTGGCCCTGGAATTTTAGAGCTTGTCTGCTGTCCTGTAAGAGAAGATGTGGGAGACATTAGTTTTTTCAAATCCTTTGAGCCACAACTTGGGCACTCAGGCTCTGTGCTTGAAAACACCAGTATTTCTGAAATCTTACTGCAATTTTTGCAAAAATATTCGTAGATTGGCATGGCTGTTTATTTATATCTATTATTTAATTAATGATGACATCCATGTTCATGTCCGTGACCTGAACAGGTTGGACCTGATGCTCCCTTTAAATTTCCTGCTAAAAAATCTTCAATTATTTTTGTAGGGTCCCCTGGATTTACTCCAGCAACAACCTGAACACCAGCATTTGAAAGGAGTTCTATTGCCCTTGCACCAATACCACCGCAGATGATATGCGTGACTCCAAGCTCACTAAGCCACTTTGGCAATATTCCAGGCTCATGTGGTGGCGGCGTTTCTAAGCTACTTTTAGATACAGCACCGTTTTCTACTTCCACTATAGCAAACTGAGGTGCATGACCAAAATGGCCGCATAACATCCCGTTTTCAATGGGAAGGGCAATTTTCATGATATTATTCCTCCTTTTTTTCTGCCTCTTTTTTTTCTTCTTCTTTTTTTCTAAGAAGCATTTGCTGAGTAACGTTTATTACATTTTGCACTACACGCTCAAATGCCTCTGCAGTGTGGCTATTGGGATACATAGCCATTATGGGTTTGCCTGCATCACCCGTTGTTACTATTCTGGGATCTACTGGGATTTTTCCTAAAAATGGAATTCCCAACTCTTCAGATAGCTTTTCTCCTCCACCTCTTTTAAATACGTCAATGGCCTTTCCACAGTGAGGACAGATCATTCCACTCATATTTTCCACTATGCCAATTATTGGCATGCCCACCTTCTTGCAAAAGCTTATAGATTTTCTTACGTCAAGAAGGGCTACCTCCTGAGGTGTTGTAACCACTACAGCATAAGCATCTGGAATAGTCTGGGCAATGGTCATTTGCTCATCACCTGTACCAGGAGGGGCATCCATTATAAGATAGTCGAGTTTGCCCCATTCAATATCATAAATAAACTGCCTAATCGCAGACATTTTCATTGGCCCTCTCCACATTACTGCAGAATCCTTATCAGGCAGAAGTGGTTCAACAGACATAAATTTCAAATTGGGAGAGTAATAAACAGGGCCGACTGTACCATCTGGCCTTCTTTGCAGCTCTCCTTTTTCGACACCTAGCATTTTAGGTACATTTGGGCCATGAATATCAATATCTAGAAGGCCTACATAAAAATTTTGAAGAGACAATCCAATGGCAAGGTTGATAGATACGGTACTCTTTCCTACTCCTCCTTTGCCACTCATAACCATAATTTTGTGTTCTATTTGAGCAAGCTTTTCTCTTATTTTTTGATCTTGTTCATCTAGAACCGGGTTTGAAGGTTTTTTCTGGTCTTTCTTTTCTTGGCTCACTTTTTTCCTCCTATAATTTTTTTTCAACTTGCTGCCAGATATTTGCTATACTTTCGCTTGCCTTGCAATGTTTAAATTCCATAATATTTTTACCTAGCGTTAAAGCCTCCACTACTTTTTTGTCAAAAGGAATTTTGCCAAGAAAAGGTATGTTTTCTTTATTGCAAAATTTATATATCTCTTCTGCCAAATTAGGATTTAAATCCCACTTGTTGACAATCACTGCATGGTCAACTTTAAAGTGACAGGCAAGTTCTATGATTCTTTTAAGATCGTGAAGCCCAGAAAGAGTAGGTTCTGAAACAATTAGAATCAGGTTTGCTCCTGATATAGATGAAATAACAGGGCAGCCAACCCCAGGAGGACCATCTATAATAAGAAGCCTTTTGTTAAGATGTTCGGCAAGTTCCCTGGCCTTATTTTTTACTAGTGAAACAAGTTTCCCTGAATTTTCTTCGCCAGGCTTAAGCTCTGCATGTACTAACTGCCCACATATTGTATCAGACACATACCAGAATCCACAGTGATTAGGCAAAAGCTCTATTGCCTTCTCTGGGCAAAAGTGTGCACAAACTCCACATCCTTCACATGAAAATTCATCTACTAAAATTTTGTCATTGTCTTTTGTTATTCCATTAAATTGGCACAGTTCAACGCACAAATTGCAACCACTGCACTTAGAATGATCAATTTTTGCCTTAACTCCTGACATAAAATCGTTCTTTTGCTTGATCCTAGTGTTTAAAATTAAGTGGAGGTCAGAGGCGTCAACGTCGCAGTCAACAAGAACTTTGTTTTTTGCAAGATATGCAAAAGCTCCTGCTATGCTTGTTTTCCCTGTGCCGCCTTTTCCGCTTAAGATAAGAAGTTCTTTCACATGCAAAACCTCTCAGCTAGCTCCTGAAATTTTAAAGAAAGTTTTGGCTCGCAATAAATAAGAGGAAGTCCTTTGGAATAGCCTTTTGCAAGCCCTTTTTTAAAAGGAATTTCCATAAGGATTTCTATTTTGTTCTTTTTGCACCACCTTTTAACTTCTCCGTCTCCTAAACCAGCCTTGTTTATTATTACGCCCATTGGAATGTTTAATTTTTCCACTGTCTGAACGGCAAGTTTAAGATCGTGAAATCCAAAAGGCGTAGGTTCTGTTACAAGAATAACATAATCGACTCCTCTTATTGTATTTATCATAGGGCATGATGTGCCAGGAGGAGCGTCCAGGATTTTTAATGAAG
>CAYMRT010000161.1:0-4989 GCA_964392885.1 uncultured Desulfobacterales bacterium
ACCGTCTTGTTTTCTATAAGCTAGAGCCTTATGTAAATTTTTTTTTAACATTCTTTCTTTTATTTGGTTCAGGTTGATTTTTGTCTGAGTTTTCTTTTATCTCCAATTCTTATTGTGATCTTTTTAGAGTCAAGATATTCAAGAAGGGGAATCATATATTTTCTAGAAAGTCCTCCTGTAAGTTCTCGAAATTCTGAAACAGAAAGCTCTTCGTTTTTATTAAAAAACTCGATTACTTTTTTTTCTATATCTTTAAGGATCTCAGGATGGTAAAAGATTCCTTCCTTTATCTTAACAAGCTTTCCTTCACGCAAAAGGAGTCCAAAGACTTCATTTGCCTCAGAAAGTTCCTCTTTAGTAGTGGTAACCTTAGCTAATGCCTCATCCTTGGAAGGAGGAGTAAAGGATGCTTTTTTAAATAGTGCTTCAAGTTTGGTTTTAAGTCTTTCTTCATCTTCTTTAAGGCGTACCTTATGAGTGCTTAATCTTACATTGTCTTTCCCTGATATTATTTTCCCCTCTTTTGTGAGTATATCAAGCACCCGATTAAATATTCGTTGAATAGGGACCTTAGCAATACTGTCAAGGTTTTTAATAGGTTGTATAATGGTATTTGGAAAAAGCTTTGACTTTAGCTCTTCTTTTGGCATTGCTTCAACAAGGGGTTTGTCTTTGTGATATTGCTCTAAAATAGAAAGGGCTTTGCTCATCAGCCCTTCGATAACTCTTACAGAAAGATATAGTTCATCAGGTGCAAGCTTTATTATTTGTTTTTTATTTAAAAGAAGATCTAATTCTTTTTTTAGGCTCTTGCCATAAAGACCTGTTCTAATAGCGATTTCATTTAGACTGAGCCCCCTATAGCCGCTATTGTCAAGGTGAAGAACTATTTTTTCAGATGGTGTACCAGTTGCAAGTAACTTGAGTTCTTGCCACATCCACTCTTTGTGTCTTTTCCTTTTTCTTGGAAGAGGATTTAATATCTGTCCACCTCCTATTGTGCGGATGGGAGAATATGACCTTATAACATATCTGTCACCAGGAAGTACTGAAATAGGTTCATCGCACTTTATTTGACAATAATAGGTATTGCCAGGTAAAAGCTCATCTTCTTTTATGAGCATTCTGCCAATAACTTCTGCCGTTCCAACATGCAGTCTAACTGGGGTTCTATGTTTAAGGGGTTTTTGAGCACTCTTTAGATAATAAAATTCAATATCTATTAGGTAACTTGGCCTTAATGAATCTGGAGTTGCAACTACCATCCCTCTTTTTATCTCGTCTTTTGTTACACCTTGTAAATTGAGGGCGGTTCTAAGCCCTGGCACTGCATAGTTACTTTCTTTTCCATGTATTTGGATACCTCTAATGCGACTGCTTATGCCCTTAGGATAAATAATTACTTCATCTCCAACATGAATATTGCCTGAAATAGAGGTGCCAGTAACAACAGTGCCAAATCCTTTCATAGTGAAAGATCTATCAACAGGAAGCCTAAAAGGCCCTTTCATTTGCTTGTCTGGAATAGAAGATACAAGCTTATCCAGTATCTTTAAAAGCTCGTCGAGCCCTTCTCCTGTAACAGCAGATACAGGACATATCGGGGCATCTTCCAAAAAAGTACCAGTCAGAAATTCTTTTATATCGTCTGTAACAAGGTCAAGCCATTCATCATCAACCATATCTATCTTAGTGAGTACCACAAGTCCGTGTCTGACTCCAAGAAGCTGACATATCTCAAGATGTTCTTTTGTCTGAGGCATTACGCCTTCATCTGCTGCAATAACAAGGGCTACAATATCTACTCCTGCTACACCAGCCACCATATTCTTTATAAAACGTTCATGTCCTGGAACATCAATTACCCCAACAGACACTTTAGATGGGAGTTCAAGACGTGCAAAACCTAATTCTATGGTTATACCGCGCTCCTTTTCTTCTTTTAATCTATCTGTATCAGTGCCTGTAAGGGCCTTGACAAGAGTAGTTTTGCCATGATCTATATGACCAGCGGTGCCTATGATTACAGTTTTGGTATCAAGATTCTGTTTCAATTTACTATCCCTAGCTTACTTTAGATCCAGTTTCTGTATCTTTTGAAACCTCAAGAAGATGGAGACCTGCACTATCTTTTGCCACAAGCATCATGCCTTGTGATTCAATGCCCCTTAATTTTACAGGCTTTAGATTTGCTACTATAATAATCTTCTTACCAACTAGTTCATCTGGTCTAAACGCTTCAGCAACCCCTGCTACAATAGTTCTTTCTTCAGGTGCCTTAACTGTGAGCTTTAAGAGTCTGTCTGCATTAGGATGTTTCTCTGCGCTAATAATTTCTGCAACACGTAAGTCTATTTTTTGAAAATCATCTATCGTTATAAGTTCTTCTTTCATTGCTTTTTCCTTTTTTGAGTCTTTATCTTGTTGGGCCTTTTGTTTGGCTTTAATATCTTTTGTTTCTTTTTTACTTAGACCTATCCTTGGAAAAAGATGACCTGGTTTTTTAGTTTGTATGCCTGCTGCAAGCCTTCCCCAAATTAGACCCCTGCTAGTAAGCTCATCTTCTGGATTCAACCCTAGACATTTAATTATCTTTTGAGATGTATCTGGCATGACAGGACTAATTAGGACTGCACTAAGTCTTAATGTTTCTAACAGGCAGTATAAGACATCGTTTAATAATGTTTCTTTGTTTGGTTCTTTAGCAAGTTGCCAAGGTGCGCTCCTGTCTATTACCTTATTGGCAATATTAAGTACTTTCCAGATTTCAAAAAGGGCATTATGTACTTGGAAGTCATGCATCAAGTTTTTCCAGTTTGCTATCAAGTTATCTGCAGCTTCTCTAAGCTCATTTTGGATTCCTTCTACCTTTTCCTCCCTTGGAATTATCCCACTTTTAAATTTTTTGAGCA
Organism: uncultured Desulfobacterales bacterium; assembly: GCA_964392885.1. Taxonomy (GTDB): domain Bacteria; phylum Desulfobacterota; class Dissulfuribacteria; order Dissulfuribacterales; family QOAL01; genus JAADCZ01. Next base: position 2,913 of record CAYMRT010000161.1, read on the forward strand.
TAGTTATAGTGCGGCTCAACAAATTTCCAAGGTCATTTGCTAAGTCGGCATTTATACGGGTAATAAAAGACTGTTGGCTAAAGCTTGCGTCCAAACCAAAGCTCATCTCTCTCATTAGACAATATCTCGTGGCATCAACTCCAAAGTTTTCAATTAACCATTTAGGTCTAATAATATTTCCAAGACTTTTAGACATCTTTTCGTCTTTAATCTTCCAATAGCCATGTACATGAAGACTTTTATAAGGAGAAAGACCAATTGAATGAAGCATAATAGGCCAATATATGGCATGAGGCTTCAAAATATCCTTTGCTATAATATGATTTGCAACAGGCCAAAACTTTTTAAAATTTTCTCCATCTGGATAGTCAAGGCCGGTGAGATAGTTAATTAGTGCATCAAACCATACATAGGTGACAAAATTTTTATCAAAAGGTAAAGGTATTCCCCAAGTTAGTCGGGTTGTTGGTCGCGATATACAAAGGTCATCAAGGGGTTCTTTTAAAAAGCTTAGTACCTCATTTTTATATCTTTCAGGTTGAATAAATTCTGGATTCTTTTTGATGTGATCTATTAACCAGTCTTGATATTTGCTCATTAAAAAAAAGTAGTTTTTTTCTTTTAAAAAGGTTGGTTCAACTTTATGATCAGGACACTTCCCGTCTTCAAGCTCCCTTTCCACCAAAAAGCGTTCACATCCAAAGCAATAAAGTCCTTCATATTCTCTGAATTCAATATCTCCTTGATCAAAAACCTTTTGGAGTACATATTGAACCGTCTTTTTATGTTGAGGATCTGTAGTTCTAATAAATCTATCTGGTTTAATATTTAGCTCTGGCCATGTTTGCCTAAATTTGTCACTTATTAAATCAGTATATTCTTTTGGGCTTAGGCCCATCTTTTTTGCAGCTTGTACAATCTTATCGCCGTGTTCATCTGTACCTGTGAGAAAAAAAGTTTTATCTCCAATTAGCTTATGAAATCTATTTTGTACATCTGCCACTATTGTCGAGTAGGCATGGCCTAAGTGTGGCTCAGCATTAACATAATAAATTGGAGTAGTTATATAGAATTTATTTTCCATTTTGTTGGCCCTTGCCTTTCTTTTTTTTGCTTTGAGTGTGTTTTTTGTTGCTTTTTTTCTTAAGAGCCTTTTGTAGTTTTTTCGCTTTAGCTCGCTTTGATTGTTTGGATTTGTTTGGCTCTTGTTCTTTTTGTGCTATGGCCTTTCTTTTTTGAGTGGCTTTTTCTTCATATTGTTTTTCTAAAAGCTCTTTCTTAGACTGCTGTTCTTTAGGCTGTTCTTTAACTGGAATTTCTTTTATTAGTTCTTTTAAACTAAAATCACTATCAGATTCTTTAACTTCTTCTTTCTTTTCATTTAATTCATCTATAGTATATTCGACAATACTTCCATCAGGCATAGCAACTGTTACAGCTTGCTTAAAAATATTTTGTCTGATTACTTTTCCTTGACCAGTTGGAGTTTGACAGGCTTTTCCTAAACTTGGCAAATTTTGTGACATCTCTTTGTAAGTTTCATATTCATATGTCAAACAACAAAGCAGTCTTCCACAAAGACCTGAAATTTTGTTTGGGTTAAGGGGAAGATTTTGTGCCTTTGCCATTTTTATAGATATAGAGTCAAAAGATGTTAAAAACTTGGCACAACATATCTCTCGCCCACAGCACCCAAGACCTCCCACCAGTTTGGCTTCATGTCTTATGCCTATTTGGCGCATTTCTACCCTCATCCTAAGTTCCCGTACAAGTTCCTTTACAAGTTCCCTAAAATCAACCCTGCCATCTGCAGAATAGAAAAAGATAATCTTTGACTTGTCGAAAAAACACTCTACCCTTATAAGTTTCATTACAAGCCCTAAGTTGTCTATATGCTTCTGACAGATCTTCCAAGCCTTTTTTTCAAACTCAATGTTCTTATAGTAATCCTCAATTTCACTAGTTGTAGCTAGCCTTTCAACATAGGGTGGAATAGATTTTTCTGGAAGCTCAACGCTTATCGGTTTGTCAACAACTTGTCCTACTTCAATTCCATGGTCTGTCGGTACAACAACCC
>CAYMRT010000162.1:0-1832 GCA_964392885.1 uncultured Desulfobacterales bacterium
AAGGGACTAATTCTCTCTCACCAATATCATAGGTACATGGCATAGGTAAAACTTTCGCTTGTAAGCCATAATTCTCCAACAACATTCTACTTTGGCAATTAGTCTGAGCTATTATACAATCTGCTATCCTAAGCCCATAAATATAAAAATATCTATCATAAAACCTTCCATCCCTGAGAGGGGGGACAGAACACTCGTCGTCACTTGCTATATAATAAACAAACTTACGGCCTCTCAACTTACACCAAAGCGCAATCTGACCAGTTACATACTCTCCAAGATTATGATAATAAATATTAGCATTGGCCTTGTTAAAAGCCTTTATCAGGCTGGTCCACCTTGGGTGAAAAAAGCGGATGCCTGGAATTCCTTCATCAGCACGACATAATTTAATTACCCTGACACCATCGACAACTTCCTCCCTGGGACCGCCCTCATCCCAGGTGATGAAGCTCACCTTGTGCCCCCGGCTTGCCAGCCATTTTGCAAGAAGACTCGTCTGGAACTCAACTCCACCCGCATGTCCAAATTCACCACCCTTAAGAGCACCATATGCCATATGAGAAACGATACATATATTAAGTTTGTAATTATTCATAAAAACAGTTCTTTTAGAAAAAAATAATATTAGAACAAAAAGGAAATTGCAACTTTTGCCATGGAATGAAAATACACAAATTGCCTCTTGAATCTCTCCCAAGAACGGCCTTATAATCCATTACCTTATCATTTATTTTAAGATGGACCGCTCCCGTTCCCGGAATGCAGAAACTCAAGCCCTGAAAATAAGCTACATCTTTGTCTGATCGCACTTGAATAGTCAACTCATTGTTATTAGAAAATACCTTCCAGTCTATAGATTCCAACATATCGAAATATTTTAAGAGCCTGGACGTAGTAGTTACCAAAATCTTTTTATCTTCGTAGTATTTTTTCAAGCAGTTCAGAGCTGCCACTGTTTTATCTGGAAATTTACAGCTGCCTTTCAGCTTTCCTAAATGTGTATAAATTATGGAAACTCCTCCTCGCTTTACCAATAGATCAAGTTTGTCGTTTGTTAAAACATCTTTTAAACCTTCTGCGGTGTCATCATAACTGATTCCTCCCCAATGAAATGTTGAGCGCATGAATTCAATCACTTTTTGACCATCTCGTAATTTGTATTTGCGTACCAACTTATTTTGATGGTGCATTGCATATTTCCTGTTTCCTTGGCTGCTTAACAGACCTTTCGCCATCTCTTTGAGTAATGCATTGAAAGAAGCTACCGGATGTCTAGGTGTCCAAATACCAGAAAGCCTCCTTGAAACATTCTGCCCAACTACACTAGTCACTCTACCAAGCCACACAAATTTGATACCATACCCAATTGTCAAATCAGAGTGATACGCAGGATCTCCAGGGATATCACCCTTACCTTGCATTATATCAGATCCAAAATTCGTAGGAGCAACTCCATGATCTACCCAAACAGATAATTTGCAATTATACTTTATAAGTTCATTTAAAGCTATTTCAACATGCCGCCTTTCAGTTGCAAGATCCCCATAAGAATGAAGGCAGTCAATATGGCCAGTTTGGATCAGGTGTCTTACGATTTCCCGGCCCTTATCATTAGTATTCCAGTATGAAAATTGTCCTTTGGGCATATCAAAATATATGCTATTCCCAACCTCCAACCCCACTCCTTTGCCCATCTTTGTCTCCTCTGTTGTATTAAGAAATTTTACAATTTCTAGATAGGTTTCAAAATCTGGAGTTTCATCCAAGTCGCTGCATATTGCAAGCATTGCTTTATAAGGAAAAGGCAATGGTCTAAGAGAGACTAAGCT
>CAYMRT010000163.1:0-2318 GCA_964392885.1 uncultured Desulfobacterales bacterium
GATGATACACAAACAGAGTGCTTTATTGCTGGCATGAACGATTACTTAGCAAAGCCTGTTACTCCAGAGGATTTGAAAAGATTATTGATAAGCCTTCAAAATTAAACTTGAAATAACTGTTAGAAGATGTGCTTTGTAAGCAAGATATTTGATTGTTGTAACAGTTAAAATTTTAAATAAAAAGTAATCTACATAATCTGTCTGATTATATTTCCTAATTGCCTCTCTGTGATTGGAATTAATTTGCCCTGTGATGAAATAAAGAAACAAATATAAAAGGGCTAGCAACTTAATGCTAACCCTTTAATTTCCTGGCGCGCCCGGAGAGATTCGAACTCCCGACCTACGGATTCGTAGTCCGGCGCTCTATCCAGCTGAGCTACGGGCGCTTTATTTATTTTAGCAAATATATAATTTAGCTGCTCACACATTTCAAGGCTTGATTATCATTATTATTTTGATTAAAAGGCCCGTGGATTTGTGTATATTTAAAAACTAAAAATTTTCACTTTTATTTGGAGGTTGTTATGCCAGATTCATTAATAACAGATGAATTTTTAAATGGACTTTTTCCTCCTGAAAAGGCTGATGAATTTTTCGATGCATTATATGGAGGTGCTGAGACAGGTGCATTTGACATAAGCTTACGATGTGCTGGCTTTAATAAGGAAAATGATATCTTAGTTGTTGAGTTTGTTTTGACTGAGCGTCCTGGAAAGTGTATGGCTTGCAACCTTACATACGGCCTGCCACAAGTTTTTGAAAGACATCCAATTATTAATTTAAAAAACATAATTAATTCAATAGAACAGAAACTTTCTCCTAACTGGAAAGTTTTAGAGTGGCAAATTGGATCCACTCAAGTAATTGATAGTAAAGTTAATACCATTCCTGTTTTTATTAAGCTAGAAAAGGCATAATCTTTGATAAAAAAATAAAAAGCTTGGCATAGCTTCTCTCTTCATGATAAAACACAAAATGTCATTTAAGTTCAGGGGAAAGTTATGTCTGCAAGTGCAGGTAAAAGGAAGCTTTCAGAGCTTGAGGCCACCGCAATATGTGGCAACGATATAACTTCCTCTGTACTCTACGTTTCTGCCCTTTCAATAGTTGCATCTGGTAAGTTTGCTTGGATTGTCCTCTTACTTGTTGCCGGAGTCCTTTATCTTTTTAGAAAGATATATGGAGAAGTTGTAGGCGCCTTACCTCTAAATGGTGGAGCTTATAATGCCCTTCTAAATACTACAAGTAAGGCTATGGCCTCGCTTGCTGCAAGTCTTACACTTCTTTCTTATATGGCAACTTCTGTTATTTCTGCAACAGAGGCAATGCATTATTTGCATAGTGTATTTCCAACTGTTCCAATAATTGCCTCAACAATAGCACTTTTAGCTGTCTTTATGGGGCTTACTATATTGGGTATTGGTGAATCAGCAGCAGTGGCTGTCATTATTTTTATTTTTCATCTAGGGTGTCTGACTGTATTAGCGGCAACAGTGATTTATTATTTGTTTCAAAATGGCTTGGAAACCTTTATTGCAAATTGGCATACTCCAAGTATGACTGGTAGCACTCTAAAAGATATTTTTTGGGGTTTTTCAGCAGCAATGCTTGGCATTTCAGGCTTTGAAAGTTCTGCAAACTTTGTTGAAGAGCAAAAACGAGGAGTGTTCCCTAAAACTCTTCGGAATATGTGGATTGCTGTTAGTATTTTTAATCCCTTAATGGCTTTTTTAGCGCTATGTTTGTTCCCAATCCCTTCTGTAAAAGAGCATATGGCAGAGCTTTTATCACAAATGGGTCTTGTTTCAGGTGGAAGTCTTCTTGCAACTCTCATATCCATTGATGCGGCGTTAGTGTTAAGTGGTGCTGTATTAACTTCATATGTTGGCGTAAATGGTTTGGTTGAACGAATAACTTTAGATAGAATATTTCCTGCCTTTTTTCTTAAAAAAAATAGAAAGGGGAGTCCATACAGAATAAGCATAGCCTTTTTTCTTTTATGTGTGTCAATTCTTTTTATTTCAAAAGGGGCTGTTGAGGTGTTAGCAGGGGTATATACCATTTCATTTTTGTCTGTGATGGCCCTTTTTGCAATTGGCAATATTTTATTAAAGGTTAGAAGAAAGTCGCTTCCACGCCCTGAAAGAGCAAGCTGGCCAGCAGTATTTATTGCCATATTTGCTGTATTGACTGCCCTTGTTGGAAACATAATCAAGGAACCTGAACCAGGTCATCCTTCAAATATTGTAGTTTTTGCTGAATATTTTATACCAACAATAATGTTGGTTGCCATAATGCTAAATAGAATCGCTTTG
>CAYMRT010000164.1:0-2450 GCA_964392885.1 uncultured Desulfobacterales bacterium
TGGCAGAATACTTTTCAGTCTCTATCAATAAATTTTTTTGACTCTCTACCGCCTCATTCACCTGCTTTAACTTCTCAACCTTTTCTTCTAACGTTTTACAAACCTTACTTTGACAAATAGCAAGCGAGGCAAGTCCTGTGAAAAGGTGCAATGAATAAAGCTTATCTTCTGTAATAGGAGTCTTTGTGAATATATTGTCGGCTACAACTACTCCATACTCTTCGCCATGAGTATAAAGTGGTGCTACGGCAAACTCACCTGTACCGAATAGCTTACAAAGTTCCTTTGACTGAACAGCTCCAACCCTAGGCGCATCTGTAACCAAAAGTGCCTGATTGGACCTTAGCGCCATTATAAGGCAATTTTTCTCATCATTAAGCGGAATCCTTATAGCTTGCACTAACTTATTAAGTGGATGATGTTTATCTGTGAGCTGCTCTCTTACCCCCTTTAAGATGTCAAAGAGCGTAAGACCATTTTTTGAAATTTTATTCCAAATAAGGGCTGCATCTTCTGGACTTTGCGGCCCAAGGCCACAATGCCCTTTTAGTACCCCATCTCGCTTATTGACAAGAAACAAAAAAGCTCTGTTAAAGCCTAGTCCTTCTCCTGCTGTTGTACCTGCTAATACTGCATTTAATACTTCTTGAAGTTCTCTTGCTGTAACAAAAGCGTTATTTAATTTTAAAACAAAATCCAATAACAACTTTAAGGGATTACTAGCTTCTTTCTCTCGAGTGAGGCCATCCTGTTTATGCTTTTGTAATCCCAAATCTATCCTACATTCATCTTGCATTTTTAATTAATACTCGTTTAAAAGACCTTGACACATTTTTTTACATCGTATAGTAAAACACTATCGAAAGTATGTCACCATTACTTTCAAAAAATAAAAGGAGGAAGTCATGCGCAAGAAACTTACATCATTACTATTGGCAGCAGTATTTACCTTAGGCCTTTCAGGAGTAAGCATAGCTGGCAAATGCAAGGGTGAAGTGGTAAAGAACGAAGGAGGCACTCTTGTAATTAAGTTAAAGAAAGATTGCAATGCAAAACCTGGTGATTCTGTAAAAATTAAAGTAAAAAGCGCAGCAAAAGTAGAAGGTTGCTAAATTAATTTTAAAATTTTAGTACTTAATAAGGGAGGCATTGCCTCCCTTTTGTTTTTTTATAAGCTATATAGCACAACTCTCTATAACTTTTTCTTTTAACTTAAAAATTGCCTCATTATAATCTTTTTTATTAAATACTGCCGAGCCAGCAACACATATATCTGCTCCAGCTTTAACAACTTCAGCTATTGTATTTTCGTTTATGCCTCCATCTACCTCAATTAAGGTATCAAGACCCTTTTCATTTATAATATTTTTTAAAAGTTCAATCTTCTTCAGTGCAGAAGGAATAAAATCCTGGCCACCAAAGCCAGGATTTACACTCATTACAAGAACCATATCCAACTCTTCAAGAATATATTCAAGACTAGTTAAAGAAGTAGCTGGATTTAAAACTACCCCTGCCTTACAGCCTAAAGACTTAATATATTGAATTGTGCGATGAAGATGGATACATGCCTCAACATGGACTGTAATTATATCTGCACCTGCCCTAGCAAAGGCATCAAGATATTTATCAGGCTCTTCAATCATAAGGTGAACATCAAAAGGTAAAGAAGTAACATGCCTAATGGATTTAACTACTAGAGGCCCGATTGTAATATTTGGCACAAAGTGGCCATCCATAACATCTATATGTATCAAATCTGCCCCTGCAGCCTCAACGGCTTTAATTTCTTCCCCAAGTCTTGAAAAATCTGCAGACAAAATTGAAGGCGCTATTTGTACTTTCATAATGCTCTGTTATATATCCTAAAGATAAAAAAATGGGAATAGGAGATTTACGCCATGGGAAAAAGTGCCTTTTGTGAAAAAATGATAAATTTTATGGAAAGAGCTTCATGGATTAGAAAGATGTTTGAGGAAGGAGCAAGGCTTAAACAAGAATATGGAGCAGATAAAGTATGTGATTTTAGCCTTGGAAATCCAGACCTACCACCACCTAATGAATTCAAAACTGCTCTTATTGAAGCAGCCTCTAGCAATGAACCGGGTATCCATTCTTATATGCCAAATGCAGGCATTCCTTGGGTAAGAGATGAAATTGCCAAACAAGTAAAGAAAGATCATGAGGTGGAAATTTCCGGACAAGAAATACTTATGACCTGTGGAGCTGCTGGTGGTTTAAATATTATATTTAAGTCTATCTTAAACCCAGGAGATGAGGTAATTGTACCAAAGCCATTCTTTGTAGAATATAATTTTTATGTTGATAATCACTTGGGAAAGCTTGTACCTGTAGATTCAAAGAGTGATTTTAGCCTTGATATCAATAACATAAAAAATGCTATTACTTCAAATACAAAAGCCATTCTTTTAAATTCTCCCAATAATCCC
>CAYMRT010000165.1:0-3945 GCA_964392885.1 uncultured Desulfobacterales bacterium
AAACCATTTGGATCAACAACACATGTGAGAACCTGTCTGCTTTTATCCCAAATTACTATTGAATAATCACCAACTAATCTATTAAAACAACTATCCATCCACCTTTCATAGGCTGCAATAATAAGATCACCATCTGTCAAACTGTTTAGATCCTGTCTAAACCCCAGAGACTCTGCAACTTCATCTCTATTGTCCAGCCGCCCTTCATAGGCAAACACCAAACCGCTTTGTCTGTCCTGTGGCAAACTTTCTCTTTCAGCCTCAGGGGTGGTTGCCAGCAGTCTATGCCCTAATCCTATATTTTTATCAATGTACAGACCTGCGGTCTCTTGACCACGATGGCACAGAGCCGCACCCATTCTCGTAACAATGGAATCTGGTCTGCTCTTTCCAGATCTTGACCAGTATCCCCAGATAGCACTCATCTATTCAAATACAATCTGTTAAAAGTACGGTATATTCATGAAGATTATTGAGATGGCCTAATACCACATTATCATCCAAGGTAAGCCAGGCATGTGCATCTATATGATCGCTATTTGATCTCACCCCTATCATTAATTTGGGATTATAGGAATTTTTTTTTAAAAAAAACATTGCGGTCAAGGCCTTGGGAAGACATGTTACCGGCATTCGAGAAGAAACACAGTTAACAGACCAAATAATTTGTTCACTCGAATATAACCTAGCATTCAAACTCCTATTCTGTAACCTTCTGAACAAGAAAGACCTGGTTTTTTTAAATCCAAAAAGTCTTAAGCTGCAATTAACTAATCTTATGAAAAGATATATTTGAATCAATAAAGACTTTTCCTTTCTAGATAGATGAAAAAAACTATTGATGTCCTTCCACATCAATAAGCCCTTTATTCAAGATCGCTTGGAGAAATTGTTTTACTTCTCTCTCACACTCATCTTCACTAAGGTTATATTCTGTCAACAATTCATCTATAACTTTTTTGGGTTTTTGGTACTTATCCAATAATGCCCATATCTTGGCCCCCGTCTCATTTAAACCAAAATACTTGCCGGTATTCATATCCATGATGATCATTTCATCATCCAGATCCCGAAATACCACATCTTTACTAAATCTTATTGTTAAATTTAAAAAATTCTCTTTCGTAAACCTATCAAGATCCATTTTTTCCCCCACCCAATCAATAATGCAATAGACTCCCGTTTTGTTTGGCAATACGTAAGCCCATTTTAAACGAATAAATGCCTAAAGGAAATAAGAAGGCAGACAAAAACAAAAGAGAGATCAATTGCAGACTTATATCATCCATATCTCCTTTTTTAAATAGGACTATCCTCAATGCCTCAACTGAATGTGTGATGGGTAAAAGACTGGAAAGGTGTTCAAGAGGTTTGGGCAACAATTCTGTTGGATAAAAAATTCCACCCAAAAGACCAGTAGCAGGTCCTAACAGCCATTTTAGCGGAGAATTTTGCTTAAAAATTATAACAAATGTCGCAGAAATCATGCCTATTCCCCAAAAGGACAGTATACTTAACAAAAAAATGCTTATAACAGACAGAAAATTTATACTTGAAAAAGAAAGGCCAAAAAATAAACGGCCAAAAATAAAATAGATAGAAAACCTGACACAACTGAATAGATAATTAAACAGAGAAGAATAAATCAATATTTCTGTAGTCGAGATTGGAGCTGTAAGAAGGGCTTCCAGGGTACCTAATAATTGTCCTCTTCTTATTTCTTCAGAGAAGGCATTTATTGATGTTAAAAAAAAATCACTAAATGCTATGCCGATAAGCAAAAAAGAGAAATAGTTGCCTCCATACTTATTTAAGACACCATTTTGGCCTGATCCTACAAGCTTAGATACATAATAAAAAATAAACATCGAGAAGAAAATACCCATTATTTGAATAAAAAAAGGCAGCTTATAACTACTGGTTAAAAGAAAATCTCTTTTTAAAAAGGCCAAAAGCTTCATCATCTAATACTGCAAACTGCTTCTTTAAATATTCTAGCTAATGATATATCTGCATTTATGGCCCCCTTTTGCACTATTCTCCCCCTGTTCAATATACAATAACAGTTGCATGTCCTTTGGGCCTCTTCAAGATTGTGGGTACACCATATCATGGTTATCTTTTTAGACGACAAAATAAATCTTTTTATGATATCAATAAATTCTTGGGAAGAGATCGGATCTAAACTGGTTGTTGGTTCATCCAATAATAAAATTTTGGGACTTGACAAAAGCGCCCTTGCCAATGCAACCTTTTGTTTCTGGCCAGAAGATAAAGTCATAAACTGACGATCGGCCACGCCATCCAGATCAAAGGCCCTAAGCAACTTTTCTATAATTTTTTGTTTTTGTCTTGTCTTTAAGCCAAAAAGGGAACCAAAGAAATCCAAATTTTGTCTGGTGGTTAAGCGCCAATAAAAACTCCTGTCGTTGGTATTAACAATACCTATTAAGCTTTTGATTCTATTTGCACTCCTGATAAGATCATATCCACATATTGTAGCACTGCCCTCGTCTGGAGTAATTAAGGTGGCAAGAATCTTCAACAAAGTGGTCTTGCCAGCTCCATTTGGTCCTAAGAGGGCCAGAATATCTCCTTCTCTTACACATAAATTGACATCCTTCAGCGCAATAACATTGTCTTTTTTAAATGGAAAATTTTTAAGACTAATAAAAATAGATTGATAATTTTTGGATATTCCTTCCAGCTTTATCATTAAGTAAGAATAAAGAGCCTTATTTTATTAATTCCTTGTCTTGTATTATTGCCTTAGGATTTTTATAAAAAAGGGCTACAGCCATATCACGACCAAATCTCTTTTTAATCCGGCCATACGCTTCAGATAATACAGGAGGACGCCTCCTTGCAGAATGGGCATCTGAAGCAACAACATCAACCAGATTATTTTCAAGCATATATTCTGCACATTTCTTTATTTTGCTTCCCAAAAGCCCGGTAATACTTCCTGATGTTATCTGTATTAACACATTATTTTTCAGAAAGTTCTTTATTCTTGATGGGTTTTCTATTATTTTTGAATTTCTTTCCGGGTGAGCCAGCACTGGAACCATACCTTTTGCCAAAAGGTTGAAAAGAAGGTCTTCAAAATATTCTGGTATATTTAAACATGGAAATTCCACAAGAAGGTATCTGGAACCGTTTACGGTATAATCTTCTATTTTATTTATTTGAGCAAAGGCAAATGGGGAAACCTCGGCTCCAGGGATAAGAGTTACATCAATACCCCTTGAAACTAAAAGCCTATTTAATTTCCTTACATTTTCTCTTAGTTTCCTCATTTCAAGAGGGACGTCAAGGATATGAGGGGTAGCAACAACTGTATCTATCCCATCTCTTACAGCGATACTGGCCATTTTAAAGGCCGTTTTCAAATCCCTTGCCCCGTCATCAATTCTAGGGAGAATATGGCAGTGAAGATCTATCACTGTTTTTTAACTCTCACCCTTGCCATCCTCTCCGTAGTAACTGTAGTAGCCTCTATAATAAGAATAATAATATGGATGTTTCTCTGCATCTACGTTATTAACTATCATACCTAAAATCTTAGCATCAACCTTTCTTAAATGGTCAAGCCCCCTTGACAGCTCATCAAAGGTAGTGCGACCTGCCATCCCAACTATAATTGTGCCAGAGGCCAATTTACTTAATACAATTGCATCCGAGGCGCTTAAAAGAGGCGGACTATCCATAATAATAATTTCGTACTGCTTTAGAGCCTGTTCCAACAACTCTTCCATCTTTTGCGAGCTTAAAAGCTCAGAAGGATTTGGAGGTATTGGCCCAGAAGGCAGAATATACAGGCTTAATTTTTCTGACTTTTTGATTTCTGGCTTTTCATCCACTCCAGCCAAATAAGTACTTAACCCTTTTGAATTATCCAGTCCCAATGCCTTATGAACCATTGGTTGTCTCAAGTCTGCATCT
>CAYMRT010000166.1:0-1695 GCA_964392885.1 uncultured Desulfobacterales bacterium
TGGAAGTAGAACCTAAGAAAATTTCAATGATGCAAAAAACCAACTGGGAGTCCATTACCAAAATAGTGTGCCCTCTTAGCGGCTCCATCTTTAAGATATGAAGACTACTTGGCACTGGTATCTTTTTTAAGAAATCTTTGAAAGGAATTACCTCAATAGGGACGGCACTGCTGTCAACCATTACCCTCAAAATGGAAGATAACGTTGTCCTAAGTCCTCTATTGAAATGATCATTTATAATGGCAAAGCCAGGAAATTTTGCCCTAGACATCGCTGTAGCAGAGGCAAAGTCATAGGGCATAACTCCTTCATCTTCAACAGAGGATCTTTCTTGATCTTCCGTATCAGAGTCGGCTACTTCATCAAGTCCACCAAGCAAGGCATCAATTTCATCTTGACTAAGTACTTGAGACATTTTTTCACCACTCTTATTGAACTACAAACTGGCTAAAATATACATTCTTAAGCTTTCCTGTACCTATTATTCTGCTTATTCTAGACATTATTTCATCTTTTAACCTAACTTTGCCCTCAATGGTGATAACATCTTCCAACGTCTTACTACTTAATAAAAGGAGGATGTCATTTCTTATTTTAGGTAAAAATTTTTCTACCTCTCCCTTTGCCTCATCATCTTTTACTTCCAATGCTATTGTAGCCTTTAAAAAATGTCTTGCCTTTGGATCTTCCAGGTTTACTATAAATGGCTTTAACTCAACAATTACTCCTATTTCTTCTTCTGCTGGCTTGACCACCTCTTGGGGTGTCTCGTCTTTTTCAATCTGCTTTGCGATTTCCTCATCGCTTGGAGCAGAAAACATAAAAAAGAAGGCAGCGGCACCTGCAATAATTACACCCAAAAGAAGTCCAATGATCATCAAAAGTAGTTTGTTTACTCCACCACCCTTTGCCTTTTTTTCTTCCTTTTCATCTTCCTTCTTTTTCTTTTTATCATCTTTAGCCATTTGATACTCCAAGTTTTGTCATAAATTTGTCATTTTAGTTTGAGCAACGTTTATGCCATTAAAGATGTTTTTTATAACTACTTGAAATAAAAAGAAATTCACTAAAAAGGGATTTCTTTAAAAAGAGAATTTTATATTGGCAGGCAAAAATAGTTCATTTTTTTGACACGTCTAGTGCCACTACCTTTTTATTATGAATAAATCCTGTAGTAATCAGCTTCTTAAAGGTAATTTTATCAATTAAATGTTTTAAGTCCTTTTCAAATGTCACAATTACTCCACTTGTACTTATGTGTTTTATGTCATCTATAGAATGCAAAAATTTTATATTTGCAGGATAAAACTTACTAAAGAGGGCATATTTTAACCCGTCGCCATCTTTTTTCATTTTATAAAGATAGATGATATAATCATCTGAAAGGGTTGCTTCTGTATTATAAACAAATAGTCTTCCTGATTCCTTTTTAGAAATAAACGGCTCTATAGCAAAAGTTGTTAATACAGTGGCAAAAAAAAGAAAAATTGATGACAATAAAAACAATCTACTCTTCTTATGTGTAAGATCTTTTAATGTAAAAAATCTTGATAAATAGCTTGCTAAAAATAACGAAATAAATGGAAAAAGTGGCAAAAGATATCTTGAATGCTTTGATGAAGCAACAACAAATGGAGCAAACTCACCTAAAAATACACAGATCAAAAACAAAGTGAATCTATTTTTAAAAATTTT
>CAYMRT010000167.1:0-7578 GCA_964392885.1 uncultured Desulfobacterales bacterium
AGGACCTAAAAAAGATAAAAATAAATAAGAAAATAAATAAAGACCTGTATATTGAAATTGATCCAGATATGTTTCGACAAGCAATCTTAAATCTACTTCTAAATGCTACTCAGGCAATTTCTGAGCATGATGGAGAAATTAATATCATAAGTGAAAAAGAAGGAGAATTTGGGAAAATAATTATAAGTGATAATGGCTGTGGAATTGATGAAAAAATCTTAAAGAAAATATTTGATCCCTTTTTTACAACAAAACCAAATGGAACAGGACTTGGGCTTTCAATAGTTCACAGAATAATAACTGAACTAGGTGGCAACATAAATATATCTTCTCAAAAAGGACATGGCACCACCTGCATTATACACTTACCTATATATCATAAAAACTTTTCACTTGTTAACAATAAATAACATCTATCAACTAAGCATTTGTTTTTTGCATATTAATAAAAACAAAAGATAAAAAAACTCTAGCTTATTAGATTGAAATTTTTTTAATCAGTAAATAAAAAACTATTTTTTAGTTTTCTTAATATTAGCAAATTTAATAGCATGAAAAATTAATATGCCACAAGCACCACCAATTACATTAAATATAATGTCACTTATGTCAGAACAGCGAGAAGGAAGCCACATTTGAACAACTTCTATAAAAAGACTAATAAAAAAACAAAAAAATAGTGCCACGAGAAAATTAACTTTTTCCTTTTTAAAAGAAAAATTTTTAAATAACCAAAAGGCAGAAAAAAAACCAAGAGGAATAAAGCCCAAAAAATTTATTACTATGTCACTAATATTTTGTTGAATATCTTGACTATTATTATCAAAAAAATTCATGTGCTTTTTAAAAAACGGCATAAAAACAGGAACATTTAAAGGACAATTACAAGATCCCAAATCCTCAATAAACTCGTTAGATAAGTTTTTAAAAGAATATAAAATAATAGGATTTAACTTTTTAAATATAGAAAAAGATTTCTTTTCAATCCAACTTTTATAACTGGCTTTTATTTCATCGATACTAAGAGTCTTATTTATAAGACAAAATCCAAAAATATCTCCTGTCCAGGGTGCAGTTTCATATATATTATTTCCAAGAATCAAGTAACTATTTGAAGATATAGGAAGTTTCAGCCTAAGGCTCTTTTTTTCTTTCATCAGCCTTCCATTTAGAAACAATTTTGTTCCCGTGCTATTAGATGAAATAGTCAAAAATAATATTTTGTTTAAAACGTCATCTATTTTAAAAGAAATTCTAGGCTCTTTTCTTGCGTATGAATAATCACATCCATTCATAATTATTATCCATTTCTTCCACTGGGCCACTACAAACTGTTTATTATCGTCGCCATTATGAATCATCAAAATAAACTGAAAATTGTTTTTAAATGCCTTTTTAGATGGTCTGAAAGCAAAATGGATAGTAAAGGAATGAGTTAAAAAATTTCTTTTAGCCTCTGATATGTCAGAAAATGAGATTGAATATTTTTCAAAATGAACGCCATTTGGATTTCTTATAAAAGATGCCTTATTAAAAAAAGAAAAATCCTTAACTCTTAAACCAAAAAATAAGGTAATCAAAAGAATTATAATAAAAATTAAAGTAGAGTATCTATAAAAAACATTTAATATTTTATTCACTTATTAAGACCTTGCCAGCCTTTTTAAACTATTAAATCGTTCCATATCGTAATTTGAATAAATACGAAAAAATAGAGTATTATTTGTAAAAATGGGATCCATGTCTTTTGAAACCAAATGCATTTTTTCAAGATGTTGCCATTCAACAGTACCAGGAATAGGTGAGAATTCGGCCAAGTAAGGTCTAATGCCCAATTTTTTTACAAAAATTATACTCTCATAAACTTCTTCTAAATCTTGTCCAGGAAGTCCTATCAATAAATAAACTCCAATATTTTCAGAAGGCATGCCAGCTTTTAAAAGGAGATTAACGGCCTCTTTAAACTCTTCATTAGACACTTTCCCTCCTGTAATTTTTTGCCTATTTCTGCTGATAGTTTCAAGGCTCAGCCTAATCGTCCTAAAATTGGATCTAACTAGCCACTTTGCCACTTTTTCATTTATTAAGCGAGCATGAAGACCATTGGGTGTATGAAATTCAAATAGAATTTGTTTTTTATTTAAAAAACTAAGAATAGGAAGAAGCCTTTTTTCAAAATCAACTAACAATGCATCATCATAAAAAGCTATCTGTCTAACACCCTTTAAATGGTAAAAAAGAAGCTCATTTATAACATCTTTTGTGTCTAGTGGATTAAAACCCCCTGTTAATATTTTTGAAGCACAATAGGTACACGAAAATGGGCAACCAAGAGCTGTTCTAACAGCTCCATAATTGACAAAATCCCAAGGCAAAATCTCATACCAAGGTCTAGCGTGACGAATTTCATTATACAAACCTAAAAAAGATTTCAATTTATCTTGATTTATCTCTAAAGGTCCTTTGCAAACAAAATCTACTCCTAATTCTTTTTGGGCATGTTCTGACCAAAGCGTAGCATAAATTCCTCCTAATATAATTGGAATATCATGTGAATATCTTTTCAGTTCATCTATCACCCATTTTATTCCTAAATACCAATAGGACATTATAGAGGTAATGAAAACCACATCAAAAGAACCAACTCCATGAAGTCTCTGTCTAAACTCTTTTTTTGAAATGCCATATCTTGCAAAGCTCCTATCCATGGGAATTGGCAAATTAAAGGGAGGATTTGTAACTATTTTTCGTCTAAGTTTACCTGGAGCATCAAAAGGGGATAAGCAGTCAATGATAGAAACGTCTATGCCAAACGTATCCAGCCAACTGGCAAGCCTATAAAGCCCAAGCGGTCTAATCCAAAAGTTATATGCAGCAAAATCTGCTATCCATGGATTTATGAGAAGGGCCTTCACTGATTAGTCTTTCTGCGATCAATAAGGTAATTACTGCCTTCTAACTCCTTTACCTTTTTTTTAAGTCCTGCTGCAACAGATGCAACCTCTCCGTAATGGGTATATTTACCTGGCTCACATGGAACAACAGCTATTGAGAGACTCGTTAATGGAAATCTTCTTTCATTTCCTTGACGATCTATAGATTTAAAAAAACCTGCTTCCAAGTCCTCTTCATCCAAAAAAAGAGGCATAAGTGCAGAAAAGTTTTTAATTATTTTTTGACAAATCTCTTCAACATCTTTTATCAATACATGAAAGATAAAATCATCTCCTCCAACATGACCAACAAAACCTTCCTGACCGCAATGCTCTTGGACTACATTTACTAGAATCCTAGCTACCATTCTTATTACTTCATCACCCCTTGAAAACCCATATTTGTCATTATAAGGCTTAAAATTATCAATATCTACATAACACACCGCATGAGGCCTTTTTTCATCAAGCATATTTTGAATACTTTTTAAGATAGAAGAATTACCAGGAAGTTTTGTTAACGGATTGTTATCTGCAACTCTTTTAGCTCGATTAAGAGCAAGCTCTATTCTAGTGAAAAGCTCTTCCATTGTTGCGTGAGAAGAGATAAGATCATCTACAGGATAAAATCTCCAATCTATTCCTACTGTTAAGTCTCTATCATCTACCACCAAAATAATTGGCATAAGGGCGAGCTGAAGATTATTCTTTAATGCTGTTATAACCTCCTTATCTATTCCTTTTTCAAGCCCCTTTTGAATAATCAGTATATCTGGGGGACTCGAAAGCAAAAGTTCAAGGGCCTTACTTATATCTTTATTAAAAACTACATTGTATCCCTTCGCCTCAAGACAAAGTCTTTCATCTGCCCGATTGAAAAAATCTTTTGTTACTAAGCCTATTCGCTCCATTTAACTCTCTTTTTTAATTTCAAAGGTAAAATCTTGTAATTCGAGAAGCTTTTCATCTAACTCTTCTATTATTTCTTTTACAATACTCTTTCCAAGTTTTATCTGTTCCCATGCAGCCTTATCTAAAGCTGGAACCCACGGATCACCGCCATCTCCAAATCCAACAGCCCTTATCAAAATATCAGAAAAGTGAATTACTGCAGTCACATCTTTATAGTCAGGAGCAGCGTTTGGCCTATGATGATATTCAATTGGTATAACAAGACGATCAGGTAAATTCCACTGTCGTGCTAGCATCCCTCCTATTGTTCCATGCCCTATGTCTAACCTTTCTATTTCTAATTCTCTCATATACTTACCTTCTGTTCTGGCCTGCTGAACAATTTGATCATATTCATCAGGCAACTCTGAACGAAGAACAATCTTTCCAAGATCATGAATAAGCCCTGCCGTTGATACCTCTTCAGGATTTTTAATCTTTAACCTTTTGGCTATTATACCAGCGGCTGTAGCACACCCTAAAGAGTGTTCAAAAAGCCCTATATCAGAAGACTGCATAACTTCAAATATAGAAGAGGTAACAATTAATGTCTTTATTACATTAAATCCAAGAAGCACAATAGCGTTTGATACTGTGCTTATTCGCTGAGGAAAGCCAAAAAATGAAGAATTTACCATCTTTAAAAGCTTGCTGGTTAATACCTGATCTTTCTCAATTATCTTTCCAAGTTTTGTTGCAGTTGTATCTTCATCTGCAACCATCTTATTAAGCTTTGATACAATAGGTGGTAATGTTGGGAGAGATTCTACTGCCTTCAGTCTCTTTTTAATTTCTTCCTTGTCCATTTTGATAATAAAATCAAGCTAAGTATATTTTAACTTTTTATTTTTCCTGCCTTTAATTTTTTTAAAAAATCTTCCCCTTTTTCTTGTATTATCCAATATTCAGCAATTAATGTCTTAAGGGCCCTTAAGACAGGATCACCTTTCACCTTTGAAAAACGGCTATCTAAGTCCTGAAGTTTTTCAGAAAGAGGTTTTTCTCCAGGAAGTTGTACAGGATGTCCTTTAACTGTAATAACAAGAACACCTTGCTTTGTCAGCCTAGCAATAAGTTCTTCACTAAGCTCTGTATCTGCACCACATAAAACCTGACCTTCTGGCGTTATAGCCTCTTTGGCCAAAATCATTCCTGGTTTTGCAAACTTAATAGGTATTCTTTGCACTTTTATATACCTTGATATGTTAAATTAAATCTGGCCAATTTGGCTTTAAAGCCAGCCCTTGCTCTAAGTTATAGGCAACCTTAAACAATATTTTTTCTTGCAAATGTCCTGCCATAAATTGCATTCCTATAGGTAAACCTGCATTATCAAATCCACAAGGAACAGAGATGCCAGGAATGCCAGCAAGATTAACAGGAATGGTAAAAATATCAGACAAATACATTTGCAAAGGATCATTTACCTTTTCGCCAATCTTAAAAGCAGTTGTTGGAGCAACTGGGGCAGCAAGCACATCACATTTTTTAAAGGCCTCTTTAAAATCATTTATTATAAGGGTCCTAACCTGAGAGGCCTTTTTATAAAAAGCGTCATAATATCCAGCAGAAAGGCAATATGTTCCTAACATAATTCGTCTTTTTACCTCTGGGCCAAAACCTTGTGCACGAGTTTCTTTATACATCTCCATTAAGTTTGAGTATTCTTTTGCCCTAAATCCATATTTTACACCGTCATACCTTGAAAGGTTTGAGGAGGCCTCGGCAGTGGCAATTATATAATAAGTGGCGATTGCGTATTCAGTATGTGGTAAGTCCACATCAATAATCTCAGCACCCAAATCTTTTAATATACTTATGCCGTTTTTAATTGCATTTTCCACATCGTCTTGAACACCTTCAATAAAATATTGTTTAGGTACGCCAACTCTCAAGCCTTTTAAACCATTTTTAAAGCTATCAGAAAAATCTACTTTAATATCTGGAAGGCTTGTTGAATCTCGCTCATCAGAACCAGCAATAGCCTCTAGCAAAATGGCACAATCTTGTACAGTTTTTGCGAGTGGACCAATCTGATCAAGAGATGAAGCAAAAGCTACTAGCCCATATCTGGAAACTAATCCATATGTTGGCTTCATTCCAACTACCCCACAATGTGAGGCTGGCTGACGAATAGAACCACCTGTATCAGAACCCAAAGATGCTACACAAAGCCTTGCTGCAACAGAGGCTGCAGACCCACCACTTGATCCACCTGGAATACGGTTTAAATCCCATGGATTTTTGGTTATAAAAAAAGCAGAGTTCTCTGTTGAAGAACCCATGGCAAACTCATCCATATTAAGCTTACCAAGCATTACAGCACCTTGAGCATTTAATTTTTCCATAACAGTAGCATCAAAAGGAGGACAGAAGTCTTTAAGCATCTTAGAAGAGCATGTTGTTGGTATGCCTTTTGTACAAATTACATCCTTTATTCCAAGAGGAATCCCTGTAAGAACGGTAGATTCTCCTTTTTTAATCTTTTCATCTGCTTTTTTGGCTTGGGCTATTGCAACATCTTCTGTAACTGTCACATATGCCTTTATTTTTTTATCAACCTTTTGAATTCTTTCCAAATAAGCCTCTGTTAGCTCAATACTTGTTATTTCTCTGCCATCTAAAAGCTGTCTTAATTCAACAATTGATAGATCTAGTAAATCTGCCATGCCTTTCACCTATGAATTTAAATTTTCAAATAATCCTTGGTACCACAAAAGCACCCTCTTCACCCTCAGGAGCATTTTTCATGACATCATCAACAGGGAGAGAGGTTTTAACTTCATCTTTTCTAAAACAGTTGACAATTTCAATTGCTCTACTAGTTGGCTTAACATCTCTTGTATCTAGATCCTCAAGCTTTGCCACAAACTCAAGTATCGCATCAAGCTGATGAGTAAAAGCTTCGATTTCGTCTTCGTCAAATTTAAGTCGTGCAAGATGAGCAACATGCTTTACTTCTTCCACTGTAATTCTGGGCATTATTATTATCCCCCTAAAACAACTAATTTGTACTAAAATAGCTTTTTTTGCCTCTTTTTAATAGATCTTTTTTTAATATGAGGCTTGAGATTTTCAATAGTCAAATAAGATTTGATGAACCTTATAAAAGGAGAAGGGCCGGTTCTGACTCTTTTTCCAAAAATTTTTCTGCTCTTAGCACTTGTAATAAAGACCTTTTCTGAGGCCCTAGTAAGCCCCACAAAAAAAAGCCTTTTTTCTTCCTCCTCCTGACTGCCTTCCAGGGGTAACACACTTTGATCCATGCCAGCCAAAAAAACTACTTTAAACTCTAATCCCTTGGCAGCGTGCAGAGTCATTAATGAAACTGCCTCTAAGTCAAAATCAATAGCATCTTGCTCATTTTTAAAACGAAGCCAAAAAGATCCATGTTGTTCCAAAAACTTCAAAGTTTTTTTAACTAGTTGTATATTTTGAAAACTTGTATCTATTTTTAAAAGTGAACAAATTTTTTCTATACGATCTTCTTCTTTTCCAACTTTAAAAAGTTGACTTTTTAATTGCAAAAGCTCTTCTCTTTCATTTGAGGAAAGAGAAAGTCTTTCAATATGATAATCCTTCAAACTCCCTTTAATGACCTCAAAAAAGTGCCATAATTTTATGACAATTCCTTCATCTATTTCACTTTTAACTGAGAGCTTGTGGGGAACTCCGGTTCTTTCAAGTGCCTTTT
>CAYMRT010000168.1:0-2165 GCA_964392885.1 uncultured Desulfobacterales bacterium
GAAGCTTGACTCAAGAATCAGAGTAAACTATGAATTGCATTCTGTCAGTAAATAAGTATATCGAGAAAGGAGCATAAAATTGAGCCAGGAAATAGAGAAGAGTCAAATTCTTAAGCAGCGCTATCAAAAGGCACAAGAGCTTGAAAAGTTAGGCATCAAGCTCTTTCCAAACGACATAAAACTTCCAGAAAAGGCAGGTGCAATTAAAAAAGTTTATGAAAAGTACGATGCCAAGGCCCTTGAAAATGTTAAGGATACTTTTCGAGTGGCAGGAAGAATTATGGCACTTCGCCGTTTTGGAAAAGCAGCCTTTCTTACGCTTAAGGATGAATCTGGCCAAATCCAAGTCCATGTAATGAGGGATCATATCGGTAAGGACAATTATAAAATTTTCAAAAAATTTGACATAGGAGATATTATTCAGGCTGAAGGGCGACTTTTTCGCACGAAGACAGATGAGCTTACCATCGAAGCAGATTCTATTTGTCTTGTGACTAAAAACCTTAGACCCCTTCCTGAGAAATATCATGGCATAAAAGACAAAGAACTTAGGTATAGAAGGCGATATGAAGACCTTATAATGAATAAGGAAGTTGCAGAGACATTTAAAATCAGAGCTAGAATTATACAAATGCTCCGCCAATATTTTATTTCTAATGGCTTCTTAGAGGTTGAGACCCCTATGATGCAGTCGATTGTGGGAGGTGCAACAGCAAGGCCTTTTGTTACTCATCACAATGCCCTAGGTATTGATCTTTATCTTAGAATTGCTCCTGAGCTTTATTTAAAGAGGCTTTTGGTAGGCGGTTTTGAAAGGGTTTTTGAGCTTAATAGGAACTTTAGAAACGAAGGTATTTCTATTCAACATAATCCAGAATTTACCATGCTTGAATTTTATGAGGCATATGCCACATATGAAGACTTGATGATTAGAACCGAAGAACTTTTGGCCCAAATTGCTATAGATATTAAAGGTGACACTAAGTTTGAGTACCAAGGTCACCAGATAGATATGACTCCACCTTGGAAGAAGATGACTCTAAGGCAGGCTCTGGTTGAGGTGGGTGGTATTGATGAAGGAGAGCTAGACAATAAAGAGGTTCTTCATCAAAGATTGAAAGAACATGGGGTTGATATGGGAGAAGATCAGGTGTTAGGCAAGTATCTTACAAAATTATTTGATCTCTTAGTTGAGCCAAAGCTTATTCAACCAACTTTTATCACCCATTATCCAACCGATATCTCACCTTTAGCAAGGAGAAATGAGGAAGATCCTTCAGTTACAGATAGATTTGAGCTGTTTATTACAGGCAGAGAGATGGCTAATGCCTTTTCTGAATTAAATGATCCAAGAGATCAGAAAAAACGTTTTGAAGAGCAGGTTGCAAAAAGAGGAGATGATGATGAAATCCCTCCTGAGGTTGACTATGATTACATTCGTGCCCTCGAAATTGGTATGCCACCTGCTGCCGGTGAAGGTATTGGGGTGGACAGAATAGTAATGCTCTTTACTAATTCTCCATCCATAAGAGATGTAATACTATTTCCACAACTTAGGCCAGAGGGGCATAAGACAAAATAGTTAGATGAGGTTTGAATTTAAAATAGCCCTTAGATATATAAGGGCCAAAAAAAGGCATAAGTTTATTTCTGTTATATCTGCAATTTCAACTGGAGGGGTAACCCTAGGGGTTATGGCTCTAATTGTGGTGATTGCAGTAATGGCTGGTTTTGAAAACCATCTTAGAACAAAAATCTTAGGAGTGAATGCACATCTTTTAATAAGGAGTTACGAAGGACCTTTTGATAACGTCGATGAGCTAAAAAAGAAAATAGAGCTTGTAAAAATTCCGCCTCAAAAGGGCTTTTCCTCTCTTATCGAATTTTTAAGGGGTAAGGATGTTAGCCCCAAGGTTATTGCTGCCACTCCAATAGTTTATATTCAGGCACTTTTAAGTTCTGGAAGGGCTGTAAGCGGGGTTGCAATAAGGGGTGTTGATGCAGGAAGCGTTTCAAAGGTTATAAATTTTGGAAAGATAATAGATGGTAAGGGTGTAGAAGCTTTTAAGGGATACAAGTTGGGCAAAGGCCCTGCTCCCATTTTAATTGGAAAAGAGCTTGCCTATACCCTTGGGGTAAGGGCTGGAGATTTTATTAGAATTGTG
>CAYMRT010000169.1:0-1515 GCA_964392885.1 uncultured Desulfobacterales bacterium
ACCTACAATATGCACTTCCTTAATTGGCTCATCCATCCTTTCTGTAATCTTTTCAACTATCTCATCTATGCTCATAAGATAGGCCTTTTCATCTCCTTCCCTTTTACCAAAGGCGCAGAACTTGCATAAATTTGTACATACATTTGAATAGTTTATATGCTGGTTGTAAATATAGTATGCAAAGTTACCATTTTTTTCTTCGCGCACCTTATTTGCCATAAATCCGAGGGCACAAATATTATTCGTGTTAAAAAGCCTTATGCCATCTTCTTTTGAAAGTCTTTCCCCTGCAACCAGCTTTTCATAAATATCCATTAGGCCTGCCTGTTCAATGGCCCTTTCCATAAAGTCATTTTGTGATATTTCCTTAAGCATGCTTATTTTTGCTCCTCGGTTTCAATGTGCCTTACTTCGCGAATCGTTATTTCAAAATTAAGAGCTTGACCTGCAAGTGGATGATTAAAATCAACCATTATTGCACCAGACCATATATCTCTTATAACCGCAGGCCTTGTTATTCCAAGCTCATCTGGCACTTTTATTACCTTTCCAAGCTCAATTTGACCAGAGATCCGTTCTGATGCAACAAGTACTAATTTTTTGGGATCGTAAAGACCATAGGCAAAAAAGGGATGTACAGTAATTGTTTTTACATCTCCAGGCTTAAGACCTATGATTCCTTCTTCCACAGGCTTTGGGAAATCCCCTTTACCACATATAAAACTCGCCGGGCCATTCTTTTCAGATGAATCCACTACCTTGCCAGTCATAAGCCGCACTACAAAATCCATTACTACTAAACAACCCTTTTTTACTGGCAATTTTTCTTGATCTTGGTCATGATTAGCTGACGAGTAAGTAGTTTTTAGATCTGAATGACTATTTAAGCTTATGTCCATTTTAATTCCCTTTTTCTCCTTTTTTGGGAATTACAGGAATTTTAAAAAACTCAACACCTTCTTTTTTCAACATCTTTTCTTCCTCTTCAGTTGCCACCCCTCTTATATTTCTTGGTTCACTAACTCCATAGTGCATCTTTAGTGCTTCTGTCGCAAACTTTGTTCCTACGTCCTCGGTATTTTTTATTATATTTTCATAAGCTGTCTTTAAAACAGACATAATTGCTTCTTGGGAAGCAGGCCCTTCTTTAGGAAGTATTTTATTTTGGGTACTTGAGCTTTTACTATATCTGATAGGAGAAAGGGCTTTTGATATGTTATGACTTCCACATATTGGGCATTCGAGGAGCCCCTTTTCTTTTTGATCTTCAAAACTGTTACTATCTTTAAACCAAGCTTCAAAGATATGTCCTTTTTCACATCTAAGGTCAAAAACAATCATTGCAAAAAACAAACTAATTATCATTAACTTAAAATTTTTTTAATTATACTAACCTAAAATTTTTTTGTCTCAAGTAAATCCGCACGCTATAAAAATAAATTTTATTCTTTTAAAAAGTTGTGTATTAATTTCATTGAAACAACTCAAAGCCTATGACATAATTTTGCTTAAAAT
>CAYMRT010000170.1:0-3798 GCA_964392885.1 uncultured Desulfobacterales bacterium
ATCTTGTCAGGATCTATTCCAGCACCATCATCTACAATTTCAATGATTACCTGCCCTCCTTCATGGTAAGCCTTCATTATTAAAGTGCCCACAGGTGGTTTTTCCTTTTGCACTCTTATCTCTGGACTTTCGATACCGTGATCAATGGAGTTTCTTACCATGTGTGTAAGAGGGTCTTTTATGCTTTCAATAATAGATCTATCTAGCTCAGTCTCTGCACCTTCAATTCTAAGTTGGACCTTCTTTTCTGCTGCCTTGGCTAAGTCTCTAACTATTCGTGGAAACTTGTTAAACACATTGCCAATAGGCTGCATTCTAGTCTTCATAATACGCTCTTGCAGTTCTGTAACCACAAGGCTCATCCGTTGGTTTGCCGTTAAAAATTCAGGATCATTTAACTGATTAGCAAGCTGAGTAAGCCTGTTTCTTGAAAGAACCAACTCTCCAGCAAGAGTCATTAACTGATCAAGTAAATGCACATCAATTCTGACATGACTTTCTGTTAAATGGGCAGTTGTTGGTGGAGCAGTTCTCCTTGTGGGAGATTTCTTTGGAGTTTTATCTGCCTTTTTTGAAGATTCGACTTTTTTATCAGTCTTTTCTTCTTTTTGTTGAGCTTTTTCCTTATGCTCTTCTTCAGCAGCTTCTTCAGCACCGCCTTTTTCTTCTTTAACATGCTCTTCAGAAACATCTGTCTTATCTTTTGCTTCTTCAGTCTTTGCTGATGTCTCTTCTTCTTCTGAAGAATCAGATTTTGCCTCTTTTGTTATTTTTTCAGCAAAATTTCTAAGATCTACTATAAAATCAAGGTATTCCGTATCGACAGGTTCTTTGCCAGTTGCTTCAAGCTCAGCTAAAATGGCCTTTATATAATCAACTGCTTGAAGAAGCATAGTAGTAATATCTTCATTTACTTCAACAAGCCCATCTCTAAGCTTTGATAATATATCCTCTGCAAAGTGTGCGATCCCTTCTAAGGTAGTAAATCCAAAAAAACCCGAAGTACCTTTAATTGTATGAATAGTTCTAAAAATACTTTTAATTAGATCCTCATTTTCAGGATCTTGCTCAAGTTCTACAAACTGTTGATCTAAAAGCTCTAAATTTTCTTTTGATTCAGCCAAAAAATCTTTTAGGATGTCGTCTTCCATTCCCATAACAAATCTCCTTAATTAAGTTTTTTGCCAGCAAGTTGCACGACCAAAGGTCTTTCTTTTCATGTTTGGAGGAAGACCTATAGGGGTCTCTGTTGCACCAAGGAACAAATATCCACCAGGATTAATAACTTTTACTATCTTGTTTAGGATCTCTTTTTTAGTTTGCTGGTCAAAATAAATAAGCACATATCTGCACATAACTACATCAATACCGTTTATTCCAATAAATGGGCCCATCAGGTTGAGCTTTTTAAATCTAATGAGCTTTTTTAAGCTTTGATCCACCATCCAAAAGGCACCATTTTGTTTGAAGTATTTGATTAAAAGTTGAATAGGCAGACCTCTGTTTACTTCAACTTGGGTAAACCTGCCTGCCTTTCCCTTATCCACTGCTTGCTGTGAAATATCAGATGCGATTATCTCACACCGCCATGTCTTTAAAGCAGGAAAGTGCTCATTAATAATCATTGCAATGCTGTATGGTTCTTGGCCCGTTGAGCAGGCTGCACTCCAAAATCTTAACTGTTTTTTGGCCTTTCTCGCTTCAATCAACTCAGGAATTATGTGATTTTTTAGAGCATCAAATGGATGTTGATCCCTAAAAAAATAGGTCTCATTTGTGGTCATTGCCTCCACAATTTGTTCCTTGAGCTTAGGATTCATATTAAACTTGGCCTTCTTATACAACTCATTAATATCCTTAAGCCCAAGGACTCTGGCAAGCTCATTAAGCCTGCTTTCTAACAGATACTCTTTGCCCTTTTGAAGCGATATGCCACTTGATTCTTTAACTAACGTTGAGAAGAACCGGAACTGTTCCGGATTAATCATGCCTTACTACCTCACTTTTCTCATCAATATCTATGTCCTGATAGCTCAAGAATAGTTGTTGTAATATTGCCAAGGGGCACTACTCTATCTGCCAAGCCTGCATCAGTTACAAACTTTGGCATACCCCACACAACGCTTGTTTGTTTATCCTGGGCAATTATAAAAGCACCCGCCTTCTTCAAAACTTTGGACCCTTCAAGGCCATCTTGACCCATTCCAGTAAGTACCGCAGCTAATACCCTATCTCTATAGACTTCAGCCAGAGATCTAAAAAGCACATCAACTGCAGGACGACAGCTATTTTCAGGTGGGTCCTGATTAAGTTTTATTTTATAAAGTTTATTTTCTCTCTTAACGGTCATATGGAAGTCACCAGGAGCAATATAAACTGTGCCTCCTTTTACAGGCATATTATCTTGCGCTTCAACCACATTAAGTTTTGATTTTTGATTCAGTCTATTCGCAAGTTGTGCAGTAAATACAGGTGGCATGTGCTGAACTATAAAAATAGGGAGTCTAAAATTTGCAGGAAATCTAGGAATTACTTCATTTAAAGCATTTGGGCCACCTGTAGATACGCCAATTCCGATGGCATCAACTTTAACAGGTTTTCTTAAAAGAGATTTTGATGTAGTAGATAAAGACTCTTTTGATGATTTTATCTTGTTAGCACTAATATCTCGAACCGGTGACCTTGAGATCGTGCGAGTTTTGACTGTTGGAATCCTGCACTTAGCCCTTGACCCATTTTGTCCAAGGGCAATTATCTTTGGAATCAACTGTTCCTGAATAGTCCTAACGCTTTGGGCAAATGCACCTGTTCCGCTTGGTTTGGGTACAAAATCAGTGGCTCCTTTTGACAAGGCTTCAAGCGTAGTCTTAGCACCCTGACTGGTGAGAGTGGAAAACATTATGACCGTTGTATTAAGCTTCTGCTCCTTTATAGCATCAAGGGTGCTTAATCCATCCATCTCAGGCATTTCTACATCTAAAACGGTTATATCAGGCCTTAATACTCTTATTTTTTTTAAGGCCTCCTTCCCATTTACTGCAGTTCCAACAACCTTTAACTGCGGATTTTTACTCAAGGCCTCTTGCAGTATCTTTCTAAAAACAACAGAATCATCGACAACTAACACCCTAATCATAGACCCAAAACCATCCTTACCTTTTCTTCAAGCATCTCTGGTGTAAAAGGCTTCATCAAATATTCGTTGGCACCTGCCATTACTGCCTTAATTACATTCTCTTGTTGATTTTCAGTAGTAACCATCATGACCTTAGTATCATTCCATTCTGGCTTCTTTCGAATCTCCACAAGACAGTCATATCCCTCCATCTCAGGCATATACCAATCCAGTAAAATCAGATCAAAAGGGCCTTCTTCCTTGATCTTATTAAGGGCATCAATGCCATTTTCTGCCTCGACTATTTTGTCAAAAAAATTCATCCTTTTTAGCCCGGCCTTGACTATATTTCGCATAGAATTAGAGTCATCCACTACTAATGCCTTCATATAGTGACCCCTTGCATTTTCTTTATGAACCTATTCAATGTTTTTATCGAAAAAATTTTTAAATCCATTAAGCTTTTTGAAAACAAAATTTTTAATTCATCCTTGAGAGCTTTAGAAAAATGAGCTAAGACAAGGCCAAACAAAATTTTTAAAAATAAAGGGAAGGTGATGCCCTATGGACTATAAAGATACTTTAAACTTGCCTAAGACAAAGTTTCCTATGAAGGCTAATTTAAGCCAAAAAGAACCACAAATGCTAAAGAGGTGGAATGGGCTTGGGCTTTATAAAAAGCT
>CAYMRT010000171.1:0-2340 GCA_964392885.1 uncultured Desulfobacterales bacterium
TTACATCTGCAGACTATGTATTCATAGTTGATCCCTGGTGGAATCCTGCTGTAGAGCTTCAAGCAATAGACAGAACACATCGTATAGGCCAGACTAAAAAAGTAGTTACTTATAGACTTATTTCAAAAGATTCTGTGGAAGAAAAAGTCCTTATGCTACAGAAAAAGAAACAAGAAATAGTAGGGTCAATTCTAAGTGGCAGCAAAGACCTATTAAAGAATTTAACCCAAAAGGATTTAGAGATACTTTTTTCATAAAATACTTTAAATTTCAACACATTATGGCTACAAATAAAGACCTTGACAAAGAAGTAAGTAGCACTTATTATTTTGCCTGGAAAATTAAAGGGCGGGAATAACTCAGTGGTAGAGTGCAACCTTGCCAAGGTTGAAGTCGCGGGTTCGAATCCCGTTTCCCGCTCCAATTTAACAATTAAAAGGAATAAGGCAGCAACATGCTGCCTTTTTTTGTTACTCTTGCCCAATATGCCTCCGATAAAAAAAATTATTCTCTTTGGTCTTCATTTATTTGGCTTTCTAATTACTTGCATCTTATTACTAAATAACCCTGCGTTTGCTGTAAAAATAAAAAATCAAGCTACAAAAGTTACCATAACGTTTAATGGTCAGGTTGACTTATGTCTAGATTGTCATAAAGACACACCTGATAGGGCCCATGGAAGACAAGTGATCCCTTGCTCTTCCTGTCACTTGGGTAATCCGCTTGCAGGCACATCCTTTGAAGCGCATAAAGGAATGGTACTCAACCCAGGTGAACTAAAAATTGTCCATAAAACTTGTGGTCAGGAAGGCTGTCATGTATCAGAGGTAAATTGGGTGAAAAATACCCTAATGGCAACTAATAGAGGGATTATTAGTACCTTGCGTTACTATTGGGGAGAAACTGACAATCATAATGAAAAACTTACAGTATGGATGCTAAAAAATTCATCAATCACATCTCTTGCCATTGACTATTTCAAAAAACTTTGTGGTACTTGTCATCTTTATCTTGAACGCCATAAGCTTCCTGGATTTTTAGCTGAAAAGGGAGGAGGATGCACTGCTTGCCACTTTTTAAAACTTAAAGAAAATAATCATCCTCAAATTACAAAAGCTATTCCAATGGAAAATTGCGTAAAATGTCACAACAGAAGTGGAAGAATTGGCCTTACTTACCAAGGACTCTATGAAAATGAAGGCTATGGTACTCCATTTGATGAAGGAGATACATCTAAAGAGCAACTTCCAGACGGCAGATTTGTTCAAAAAATTTCACCTGACATTCATTTTGAAAAGGGGCTTGTTTGCATTGACTGTCATACCAAAAAAGAACTTATGGGAGATGGCAAGCAAAGAGCACATCTTTATGATCAGGTTGAAATAGAATGTACAACGTGTCATGGCGGTTCAAATATTCTAAAAACACTTTTACGCGAAGCGAAAGATCCTAAAGAAAAATTTCCAAAGCTTACAAATCTTGTTGAGAAAGATGGAAAATTTTATCTAAAAGGTAAAACAGATGGCAAACTTCATCCTTTAAATAAATTCCCAAAAGATAAGTGCAAGGATAAAGATCACTTACGTCTTTCTTGTCAGGCTTGCCACAGTAAATGGGTACCGCAATGTTATGGCTGTCATGTCAGATACGATAGATCAGAGAAGCAACTCGACAAGCTTAAACTTAAAGAGAGTTTTGGCAAATGGGAAGAGTTTAAGTCATTTATGCGATATGAAGAGCCAGTTCTTGGCGTATTAGAAGGCAACTCTTCTGCCGATTCAAAAGTGGTAATACTTGTACCTGGCTGACAAGATTTTATAAGCTTTCTGGATGAGAGAAAGAAATTTAGGGGCTCTTTTAAAAGACTTACCATCTCAACTATGGATCCCCATTCAACAAGCAAAAAAGCACGCAGATGTGATGAATGTCATATGTCTTCAAAAACTCTTGGCCTTGGCTATGGAAACTTATATTTAAAAGATGGAAAATGGCAATTTGACCCTGCAACCAACGCAACAACTACGTTTGGCTCAGATAGATTAGACGCTTTTGTTGATATTTATGGAAATCCTCTTGTTTATACCTCTAGAGCAGGACTGAGAACATTCAATAAAGAGGAACTTACAAAGATATTAAATATAGGTTTATGCCTTTACAATCAAGCGTCATTAAAATGTAAAAAAATACTTTCAACCTCAACTACTCAAAACTAACACTTAAGAGGAAGCCTGATTATAAACTCCGCCCCCTTTCCCGGTTCACTTTTTACAACTATTTCTCCGCCATGTTTATTTACAATTATATCATATGCAATGGCCAGCCCTTGACCTGTCCCCTTTC
>CAYMRT010000172.1:0-3623 GCA_964392885.1 uncultured Desulfobacterales bacterium
CTATTTTCTTTTACATGCTAAACCTAACAAAAACATAAACTTCTGAGATGGCTTAATAATGTCTTTAGATAAAATTAATAATTTATTTTCTCCTCAACGAATAGCTATTTTTACAAATAGTAACATACCAGAGCTAGCAGAAAAAAGGCTCTTTCAAAATATAATTTCAGGTGGTTTTAATGGTTCAATCTATCCTATTGATCCTGAAAGAGAAGCAGTATGTTCTATTCCCGCATATAAGAACATAAAAGAAGTTAAGAAAAGGCCTGATCTTGCAATCATTACTGGCAACCCACAGGAGCTTCCAAAGCTCCTTGAACAGGCTGGAAAAGTAAAAATTCCTTTTGCTATTATTTTTTCAATGGATTTTCGACATGTTGCACAAAATTCAGATGCAATATCAAGAAAGCTTATTTCTGTTTCAAAAAAATATAATATTAGGTTTATTGGGCCAAATTCTTTAGGCATTATCCGTCCAGGTTTTAATATAAATATAAGTCTTGCACCTAAAGCCCCTCCTAAAGGGAGAATAGCCTTTGTATCTCAAAGTGCGACTTTAGCTTCTGCCATTCTAGACTATGCTGCATCAAAGCATGTTGGCATAAGCACCTTCATATCGCTTGGCTCTCAGCTTGATGTGGATTATGGAGATGTTATTGACTTTTTGGCAATGGATCCTGAAACAAGGGGTATAATTCTTTATCTTGAATCTGTTCAAAATGGCAAAAAGTTTATTGGTGCCTGTAGGGCATTCACCAAAACTAAGCCCATTGTCCTTATAAAAGGAGGAAAGGTTGAGCAATCAAGAAAGATTACATTAACCAGGCTTGGTTCTTTGGCTGGTGAAGATAGCGTATATGATGCCGTCTTTAAACGATCTGGAATTGTTAGGGTAGGAGATGCTCTTGAGCTGTTTAATACTTCAGAGGCCCTTTCAAAACAAATTCCACCAAAAGGTAATAAAATTTTAATTGTAACAAATGCTGGTGGGCCTGCTGTTTTGGCTACAGATGTATTAATTAAGAAAGGTGGTAATCTGGCAAAGCTTTCACAAGAGACCCTAAATGCACTAAGGGAAATCATTCCTTCTTATGAGCCTATAGGAAACCCTGTTGATTGCTTATCAAACGCCTCTGCCAGTAGGATAAAAAATGTCTTGGAAATTGCACTTAAAGATGATGCCCCAGATGCCTTGCTTTTAATTCTTACTCCTCAGCCATTGACAGAACCAGTAGAGACAGCCAAGGCTCTAATAGAGCTTTCAAAGAAATATAGATATAAAACATTTCTTGCCTGCTGGATGGGAAGTGGCCCAATGGAGCTTGCAAGAAACCTATTGAATGAAAACTCGATCCCTACTTTTGTAGCTCCAGAACAGGCTGTAAAAAGCTTTTTATACATGTATGAGTATGAAGAAAATAGGAGGCTTCTTTCAGAGACTCCATCTAACATATTAAGTGATTTTAGCCCAAATAAGGAAAAGGCCTTATCTATATTTTATAAAGTCATAGATGAACAAAGGCTGTTTTTATATGAAAGAGAGGCAAAGGAAGTATTTAGAGCATATGGCTTAAATACTACTAAGATGTTTTTGGCAAAAAATGCCGAAGAAGCCAAAAGGCTTGCTGTTGATATTGGATCTCCTGTGGCATTAAAAGTCGAATCTCCTCATATTCCATATAAAAATAAGGTAGATGGAGTTAAGCTCCATGTCTTAGAAGATCAGGTAAAAGATGCCTTTATTTTACTTAAGAAAAACTTGCACACGCATAAGCCAGATGCCCATTTTAATGGCGTTACCGTTGAGCCAATGATCTTAGATTTTGGTTATGAATTTATGATTGCATCAAAAAAAGACCCTACCTTTGGTTCTGTTATCTTGTTTGGTTTAGGTGGGCAACTGGTAAAGGCAGAAAAAGACTACTGTGTTGGTTTGCCTCCCTTAAATCAAACATTGGCAAAAAGATTAATGGAAGGCACTAAAATTTGTAAAGAGCTTTTAAAAGACAAAGATTGGATCAACCCATTAAAAACACTCGAAAATGCACTAGTCAGGTTCTCAATGCTTATATCAGATTTTCCATTTATAAAAGAGATAGAGATAAATTCATTTTATCTTACTAAAAAAGACGGAATATGTCTTGATGGAAGGATTTTGTTAGAAGACGATGCTTTGAATGGAAAGGTCGATCTGCTTCAAGGTCAATGTCCAGAGCACCTTGCAATATGCCCCTATCCTTGTGAACTTATAGAAACGGTAAGGCTTAAAGGTGACACAGATTGCATTATTCGTCCAATCAAGCCTGAAGATGAACCTCTAATGAAAGAGCTTTTTTACGCCTTATCTGAAGAGAGTGTAAAAAATAGGTTCTTTCAACTCAAAAAAGAGATAACCCATGATGAACTCGCGCGGTATTGTCAAGTTGACTACGATAGGGAAATAGCGCTGGTGGCAGAAATAGCAGAAAAAGATAAAGAAAAAATAATAGGGGTTTGCAGACTTACAATAATGCCTAATAAAAAAGAGGCTGAACTTGCAATAGTAGTCGGAGATCCTTGGCAGAATCTTGGTCTTGGCTCAACTCTTATGGATAAGACAATAGATGTAGCTAGGCAAAAAGGCATAAAAGAAATTTGGATGGATGTCTTAAGTGAAAACAAGCCAATGAATAACATGGCAAAACGGTTCAAGTTTAAGGCGGTGGCCTCCTCTGATCCTGATATAAAAAGATATGTCTTAAAGGTGCGATAATGGATAGGTTTCAAGAGGCCCCTGTGGTGTATAGTAAAAGATTTCTATTGCACCAAACAGGGCCTGAACATCCAGAAGCTCGAGAAAGGCTTTTGGTTACGTTGGATACTTTAAAAAATGGCTACTTAAAAGATAAAATAACCCTTATTGAACCAGACAATTCTTTTAATGTCTCAGATGTCCTTGAGGTACACAGCAAAGACTATCTTATGCGCTTTGAAGAGGCATGCCTTTTAGAAAAAGAATATTTTATGCATCCTGACAATAAAATAAGTTATGAAACATATGAGATTGCCCTTCTTGCCTCTCATGCTTGCATTTGTGCCATTTCATTTCTTGAAAGACAAAAGGTTAAAGGCAAACCATTTTGTTTGGTGCGGCCTCCCGGACATCATGCTGGTAAAAATTATGCATTAGGTTTTTGTTTTATTAACAATGTGGCGGTTGCTGCAAAATTTTGGCAAAAAAGTTTTGGCAGAAAGCGGATATTTATACTAGATTTTGACGCTCATCATGGAAATGGAATTCAAGATATATTTTATCAAGATAAAGACATCTTCTATGCTAGTATTCATGAACATCCATCCTTTAGTTTTCCCGGCTCAGGTCTCAATGATGAAATAGGAAAAGATAGTGGAAAAGGCTTTACCTTAAATTGTCCCGTGTTACCAGGTGCAAGTGATAAAGAAATTGTTAGTCTTTTAGAGACAGAAATCAAAAATGCTATCATAAATTTTGAGCCTGATGCCATAATTTGTGCATCAGGTTTTGATGGTCACAAGTCCGATGATCTTTCTGGACTTTGTTATTCTTCAAAACTTTTTGGAATAATTGGTTCTTTTATGTCAGCTATTTCTGAAAAATTGTGTGA
>CAYMRT010000173.1:0-5947 GCA_964392885.1 uncultured Desulfobacterales bacterium
AGGGGGCCAAAGGCCCCCTTGAAATAAATAACTTTATTGAAGTAGTTTTTTTATAACCTCTTTTGATTACTATTTTCGGAAAATTTATAATTTTGATTGTAAATAAGCTTAAAGAGATTGCTCAAGCCCTCCTTGAAGAGATATCTGCATTATTTTGCACTTATTATTTTTTAGAATCTATCTGTTAATTATTAATTTGGGATAATGACAAATTCTTGCCCTAACTTTTAACTACCTGGGGTTATATCCTGAAATTTGGTTTATCAATAATAAGACGATATTTTTCACAAAGAGTGCTGGTAAGTTATTTTAGAGTATCTAAGCAATAGAATTTATTCATTGGCAACCGATAAAAGCATGATATCATTTTGTTAGATAGTGTGTTGAGATTGGATATATACTGCACTATTAAGCCCTTTTTTAAGCAAGGAGGAGAAAATGAAGGATCGCCTTTTGTTATTTTTGATTTTGATATTGATTTGTGCCCAAACTGTAACAGTGTTTTGTTCTTCAAATGAGAAAATAGATGACTGGCAATATAATGCCACAGAGGAGCAATCAAAAGGAAGGATGCCCCATATAGGAACTTCCATGTCTGCCCCACCTGTTGCCATGTTTCGCTCACAAAAGCTTGGATTTAGTGTGGGAGGCGCAAGGGATGCCAACAACTTTTATGAAAATATAAAGCATGGGTATTTGCCTAAAATCAAATCCATAACTTATGAAGGCGTTTTTGCCCAACATTACTTTGACGCAGGTTTTCAGTCAGAGTGTAGTGCCCTTTTTTGTCCAAATCTTTTTACTGCTGTTACAAAAAATCCTTTTACTGAAGAGATAGAGTATTATTTGAGTGCTGGTCTTATTTCAGGCATGAAACAGCACGATTTTAAAAGGAAAAAACTCAACCTGGTAATTGTATTGGATATATCAGGATCAATGTCATCGCCCTTTAATACATATTATTACGACAAGGGAAGGAAGATAGAAGCACCAAAGGAAGATGGAAACAAGAGCAAGATGCAAATTGCCAATGAGTCTATTGTGGCAATGTTAAGTCACCTTACCGACTATGATAGTCTGGGTATAGTTGTGTTTGATGATACAGCCTATCTTGCAAAGCCTTTAAGACCAGTCAAATACACTGATATGGAAGCCATTAAAAGGCATGTCTTAGAATTAAAGCCACGCGGTGGTACTAACTGGAGTGCTGGATATCTAAAGGGTCTTTCACTCTTTAAAAAACTGCCTAAAGAAAATAAAAACTTAAAAGAGTTTGAAAATAGGATAATTTTTCTAACTGACGCCATGCCGAACCTGGGCGAACTCAGTGAGAAAGGATTATTTGGCATGGTTAAAAAAGCCAGTGAACAAGGGATTTATACCACCTTCATTGGAATAGGCGTTGATTTTAACAATGATTTAGTCAACGCTGTATCTAAGACAAAAGGGGCAAATTATTTTAGTGTTCATTCCTCAAAAATGTTTAAGAAAAGAATGGATAAAGAGTTTGATTACTGGGTGACTCCTTTGGTATTTGATTTAAAAATGGAGTTAATTGCAGAAGACTTTATAATTGATGCCATCTATGGCGCACCTGAATCTGAGATGGACACTGGAACCATATTTTATCTTGGTACCTTATTTCCCAGTTTAACCATAGATAATAAAGTTAAGGGTGGGATAATACTTGTAAGGCTTAAAAAGAAAGGAAAGGGCCTTAATGGGCGGATAAGGCTTAGTTATAGAGATCGCTCTGGCAAAAAACATTTTTTAGAAAAGGCCATAAGTTTTGCAAAATGTTGTTATTTTGACAACGCCTTCATAAGAAAGGGGATCTTGCTTGCCGAATATGTATCGTTAATACAAAATTGGCTTATAGATGCCAGAAGGGCCTGTAACGATAAAGTTTCTAATTATCAACCGTTATATCCTATGGGTTTAAAGGAAAGGGCCTTAATATATCCGCCAAGACGTCCAGAGTGGAAAAGCCTTAAAACATGGGAGCGCCGTTCTTGCCCCTTGAAGGTAAGCCAGGGATATAAAAAATTATTTGCTGTATTTAGCAGACATTTCCAGCAAGAGGCCAAGGCCTTAAAAGATACAGGGCTTTCAAAGGAACTTGGCACGTTAAGATATTTAGCCAATATGACAAAAGATAAAAATGACACTAAAGAAAAAACAGATGATTGGCAACTTGATGAGACTTATTCTAACTAAATATGGAATTACCTCCTTTTATCTCTTTATATTCACTAGTTAGTTTATATCTGGCTGTTGTCTTGGATCTTTCTCTTGGAGATGGAAACTATTCTTTCCATCCTGTTAGGATCATGGGCGCTTTGATATCCTTTAGTGAAAAACGGTTTAGAGCATCGGGGTTGCACCTTAAGGTCGCAGGCTGCGTAATGGCAATAGTGTTAGTTGGAGGTACATTTTTTTTTATTTCTTTTTTAATTAATTTTATGGAACAATGGTCTATATGGGAAGGAATTTTTTTATCATCATTAGTTATTTATTTTTGTCTGAGTTTAAGATGTTTAGGTGATGAAGCAATAAAGGTATTTAGGCTTTTAAGTAGAGGGAAATTAAATGAGGCAAGAAAGCAACTGTCTTTTTTGGTAAGCAGAGATACAAAAGATATGGATGTTGCTGATATTTCTCGTTCTTCAATAGAAACGGTTGCAGAAAATTTTGTTGATGGTGTCATTTCTCCCTTTTTTTATGCCTTTATTTTTGGCCCAGCTATGGCTATGGCCTTTAAGATGGCAAGCACACTTGATTCAATGATTGGATATAAGACAGATGAATTTAAAGACCTTGGTTTTTTTTCAGCAAAACTTGACGATTTTTTGAATTTTATACCTGCAAGGCTTTGCCTCTTTTTTATTTTTTTGGCAGGTCTTTTGTTTCATAAAAAGAATCCTTTTGTGCTTTTTAAAGAGGCAAAAAAATATTTTACTATGAGCGAAAGTCCGAATTCTGGTTATCCTGAAGCTGCCTTTGCTGTTGTTCTTGGTGTGAGATTGGGAGGCCCTACCAAATACCACGGAAGTCTTAAATACCTGCCGCATATTAATGAAGATGGAGAACGCCCAGCTCCAATTCACATAAAAAAGTCAGTAATTTTAATGTATCAAAGTAGCTTATTGTTTTATCTTGTTCCCATTTTTCTTTATATTTTTATAGCCTTGACATTTTAGTTACAAAGACTTAATTTTTGTCCAGTAAAAAAACGAGCTTTTATTCCTTGTTGAAGCCATGGGGGCGACACGGTTTCGACGAGGGTATAGAAGCTCAAGTTGCGTGCCGGGGACCGTGACCTCGATAAAAACACGGAAAAAACACAAACGCCGACTCTGAATACGAGTACGCATTGGCTGCATAAGACAGCCACGTCTTAGTGGTCATGCCTGCTGGGCCGCTAAGGCGTCAGGGTAGCAGGCTCGCCCGATCCAGTAACCTGCGCTGGAAAGGGTTAAAATCTTATGCAGGTTAGCCTTGAGAAGATCCTGCCCAGATGGAGCTTCTCAGGCGAAAATTAAAAATCTGGGCTACGCACGTAGAAGCTTGAGTGGAATGCTTTCGGACGCGGGTTCGACTCCCGCCGCCTCCACCATTAAATTTAGTCTCCTCTTTTCAATAGCTTGTTCATTCCGAAAAATATGATCTTAAGTTATAAATTAAGCGTAATTAGTACAGATAACCCTTTAAATGATGTTTCCTAAATATCCCTAAGACCTTCTTTGTAGTAAGAAGTTATAAAAAATTTTCCATTTGGATAAAATCTTACGCTAACTGTGCCTAGCTTATCTGTTCTTAAAAGTTTTATTCCAAGTTTTTTATATCTAGCCTCAACTTTTTTGGAAGGCATTTGGAAGATATTTTTAAAGCCAATGCTGCAAACTGCATATTTTGCACCGATATTTCTTAAAAATTTCATGCTACTAGATGTATTGCTACCATGATGAGGTACGATTATTAAGGAAGATTTTAATGAATAGCCACTTTCTAAGAGAAGCTCTTCTCGTTTCTTTTCTATATCACCTGTCAGTAAAAAAGATGATTTCCCAAAAGAGACCCTTACTACAAGGCTTTTGTTATTTCTTTTTAGTCGTTGATCTTTTGCAGGAAAACAGATTAATAGACCGTTTTTAGAAAAGCGCCATTTTTGATTATCTGTTATTTCTTTTATCTTAATGTGTTTTTCATTGCATAGTTTCAAGGTTTTTTTGTATGCTTTTAGTTCTGGATTTTTATCATTATTTAACCAGACTTCTTTTACATTAAATTCTCTTAATATTGCTGGCAGACCACCCATGTGGTCAATTTCTGGATGAGTTATTATTACCTTATCTAAAGTGTTCACTCTAATTGTACGCAAAAATGGTGCAACGATCATTTTTCCTGTGTCAAAATCGCTGCCTTTTATTCCTCCTGCATCTACTAAGATAGTTTTTCCATTAGACAACTCTATAACTTGGCTTAAACCTTGCCCTACGTCTAATACATGAAGCGTTATATAGTTTCTATGTTGTCTTTCATAAATAAGATAAAAATGCAATGAGATGAATGTAATAAATAAAATCAGTAAATATCGTTTTTTTTGCAAAATTAAAGGAAATATTAAGAAAGCTATAACTATAAGAATTAATTCAGAAATGTTTAATGGATTGACAAAATAGTTAACATAACTTTCTGTTAATGAGGAGCTCAAAATAAGAAGTAAAATAACAATAAGTTTAGAAACTAGTATGAGCAATATCTTTTTAAAAAAGATATTAAATATTATGAAAAATAAACTTATAAACAACAATGGTAGAATAATAAATTCAATAAAAGGAATACATAAAAGATTGAACAAGATGGAGTAAGGATTAAATCTATGAAAATAAAATATGATTAATGGTGTTGTAATAACAAAAGCTAAAAGTGTAATTGATATCAATTTAATAAAAAGATTTTTATTGATTTTACTAAATATATTATTATTCAAATGATAATATCTTCCAAAATACAATAAAAAGAACACAGTTAAAAAAGATAGTTGAAATGAAATATCAAATAAATAATACGGGTTATAAAGAATAAGTAACCAAGCTGCTAAGGCAAGAAAATTTTCAACTTGGCTTTTTCTTTCTAAAAATAAGCAACATCCAATAAGTACAACCATTATAAAGGCCCTTAGGCCAGATGGTGAAAATCCTGACAGGGCGCAATAGAGGGCACAACTCAACATTGCCACAACATAACTGCTTTTCTTTATATTGATTCTTAAGATGAGCCATGAACATCTTGAAAGGAGCCAAAATATTGCCCTATAGCTGATTAGGCAAATAATTGCCATATGAAGGCCAGAGACAGCAAAAAGGTGGCCTATGCCCGAGGCAGACACAAGCTCTTTTGTTCTTTTCTTCATAAATCCTCTTTCTCCAAGAAGGAGAGCTATGGCAATCGGAGCTGTGTCTTCTTCCATGGCACTGAAGATGTTTTTGATTATATAAAACCTGAGTTGTTCAATAAATATAGAAAAGTCTTGTATGCAAAAGTGAGTTGGCTTCTCTTTTAGAAAGATACAGTATAAGGCTCCCTTGCAGTATCCCCTTACCTTTATTCCCCTAATTAACCAATATGTTGAAAAGTCAAAAGTACCAGGAGTGCCAAAGTTTCTAATTTCAAAAAGCCTTGCAACAAATTTTATTCTTTTCCCTGGTTCAAAATATCTCCAATCTAGGCCTTTAAATGTAATAAGTGAGTTTTGAAAAATAGGAATTGCTGACTTGTCTCCTTTGACTGCGTGTTCTATTAAAATTTTTACTCTGGTGCCAGAAGAAGTTGGAATGGGAGCAGAAATTACGGTCCCAATAAAGTTGTTTTCTTTACCGTCTTTTGCTAACTCAATAAGCTTGTTGTTAGCTTTTAAGAAATTTTTTTTAAAGACTTTTACATG
>CAYMRT010000174.1:0-3649 GCA_964392885.1 uncultured Desulfobacterales bacterium
CTCTTTAAATATATCTTTTTGTTGTTTTGAAGGAGAGCCGATAATAAAAGGCCTTGTAATATCACAACAATATCCTTGGTGCCAGCCGCCAATATCTATGCTTACAATCTCTCCTCTTCTAATCTTTTTAAATGATGCTCCCATGCCAAAGGCAGGGCTAGGTCCTTTACCACCTACAGGTGTATTCGTCCATGCAGGATATGTTCCGCTAATTCCAGACACGATTTGTCCCATGCCAATCTCTTGATTCCAAATCCTCATTCTAAGAAGGCCGGGATGCCCTTTTTTTCTTAGTTCTCCTTCAACCATGCTTGCAAGTTCAAGCTCTGTCATATCTTCTTTTAAAAACTCAGGTACTTTTTTCAGGGCACCTTCTGCTTGATTGCAGGCTTCTTTTATTTTGTTTATTTCATTTTTATCTTTCAGTTTTCTGAGAGATCTTATGTCATGAGATATGTCAACTGTTTTAACGCTTGGCCATAATTTTTGCGTATAATAGAGAAATATTCCAGCAGGCAGAACATCCATCTCAATACCTATTGTTGCAGGTTGTTTAACGCCGAGTTCCTCTAAGGTTTTTTTGAGAGAGCTAAGTCCTTTTAAAGGGTAGATATGTGTTAGTTGACTTTCTGCCTTTGCCCGCTCAAAGCATCTCCAAACAAGGAAAAAGGCCTCTGCTTTTTTTGTAATTATTAAATGGGCATCTTGAACTGTCCCTGTAAAATAAAACAAGTCAGCGTTTTGCCTAATAATGGCAAAATCAATCTCTTTTTTATCTAAGATAGCAGAAAATTTTAAGATACGTTTTTCAATACTTGTCATTGATGCTAAATTTTAGCATAGAAATAGCAAAAGTACATTCTGGATATTTTTTCTTTTGAATTAATAACTTACCAGTTTTTTGTGCACATAGAATGGAGGCTGGCTCAGACACTGCTCCTACCCCAATAGCTTCTTTTACTACATCTGATTTTTTTATTCCAGAGACAGCTTCAAGTTCTTTAGGCTTAAAATGGACAAGCTCTGCCAAAAGTTCTTGGCAAAGGGTTTTTATGGCGGGCTCTTTAGCTTTTTTATTGATAGTGCAGATCTTTTTTATTGAATGTGGAAATATATTATTTTCAGTCAAAAATTCTGACAATCTTTTTAATAAGACCGTTGGATCTAAATTTTTATGACATCCAACACCTAGGCACATGCATCTAGGTGTTGCTACGAGTGCTTTTT
This sequence comes from uncultured Desulfobacterales bacterium, assembly GCA_964392885.1. Taxonomy (GTDB): domain Bacteria; phylum Desulfobacterota; class Dissulfuribacteria; order Dissulfuribacterales; family QOAL01; genus JAADCZ01. The sequence continues at coordinate 1,228 of CAYMRT010000174.1, forward strand.
CACTTTCATATAAAAAAGGGGTTATAATTAGGTCTGCTTGATCTTTATTTAGAGTATGATTAAAGCCTCTAGGCATAGAGCTTATGTTTATAAGCTCATGTACAAATACTTTTAAAAGATGTGTATCTCTAAATTTTGCCTGTAATTCCTTTAATGCCTTTAAATTTGTTGGAACAATCTCTTGAGCTCTAAGCCATAAATCAACTGCTGGAAGAGCAGATAAATCCGATTGGGTGGTTATAACTGCATTTGCATCTAAAAAGGTTGCAACTTTAGCACAAAGCTCATTTCCGCCACCTAGATGACCAGATAAAATACACACTACATTTTTGCAAGATTCATCTACTGAAATGATTGCTGGATCTTGATACTTATTTTTTAAAAAAGGAGCAATTGTTCTAACACATATTGCCACTGCTCCAATGAATATTATGGCATTAAAATCATCCCATTTTTCTTCAAGAATCTTTTTTTCTTTTAGAGCAGAAAACGATATTAAATTACTTTCATTTAATCCTGGACAGTTTTTTAGTTTTTGGGCAATTTGCTCTCCTTTTTTACCTAAATAGATTATTAGTGTTCTTTTTTTATCTTTTTTAGGTGGTAAAAATTTTTCTAATATCTCTTTATGTTCAAAAAGTCCTTTCCTAAATCCATGACTAAAATATTTGTTGTAAAGTTTTGAGTGATGAATTTTAGCATCTGTTACTCCCCTTAATGCCTCACCAACTAAAATTACTGCAGTTCTTTTTATGCCAGCTTCATGTACCTTTTTTGCGATATCTGAAAGGGTCCCTCTAATTATCCTTTCAGATGGCCAGGTTGCCTTTTCTACTACTGCAACTGGTGTATTAGAAGGATAACCCTTAAGTAATTCGTTAACTACTCTATCTATATAAGAGATACTCAAATATAAGATTAACGAAGCCTGAATGGATGATAGATTTTTTAAAGACTCTTTTTGAGGTACTGGCGTCCTGCCGCTAACTCTACTTATTATGACAGTTTGTGTTACATTAGGAATGGTCAGTTCGGTAGAAAGGCTACTTGCAGCAGCAAGGCCTGCTGTAACACCAGGTATTACTTTATAAGGTATATGCCTTTTATTTAAAATGGCAATTTGTTCAGAAATAGAACTATAAAGTGATGGATCTCCAGTATGAAGCCTCACCACATTTTGGCCGTTGTTATAACCGGTTATTAAAACCTCCATGACCTCTTCTAGAATCATGGAAGCTGAATTATAAACAGTTGCCTTAAAGTTCTTGATAACCTCTAAAGGTATTAAAGAACCTGTATAAACAATAACATCAGCTTCTTCTAAGATCTTTTTGGCCTTGACTGTAAGTAAATCAGGATCTCCCGGTCCTGCTCCTATAAAATAAATGGGATGTTTATTTTTTGTCAGCTTTTAGCCTCCTCCAACAACTGATGCCATTTTAAATATTGGTAGATACATGGCAATAATAATTGAGCCAATTGTACCACCTAAGAATACAATCATAAAGGGTTCTATCATACTTGTTAGTGCATCTACCGCTGCATCGACTTCTTGATCATAAAAGTCTGCAATTTTATTTAACATGGCGTCAAGGGCACCAGTTGTTTCACCAACGGCAATCATTTGAACAACCATGTTAGGAAACACACTGCTTTCCATTAGAGGCTGGGCTATTGAACGACCTTCGCTAATGCTAGCCTTTACAGATTTGATGGTATCTTCCACAATTTTGTTACCAGCAGTTCCTGCTGCCACATTTAATGCCTCAATTATTGGCACACCACTATTTATTAATGTTCCAAGGGTCCGTGTAAACTTTGCAACTGCTACTTTTTTTATTAGTGGGCCAAAGACTGGTAATTTGAGAAGGGTTTTATCTATAAGATATCTGCCTTTTTCTGTTGCATAAAATTTTTTAAATAAGATAACAAAGATAAACATTCCACCAATGATTATAAAAAAATAAGATTTCAAGAAATTGCTCATATTAATAACAACTTGTGTTGGCAATGGTAGGGCTGCGCCAAACGAGTTAAACATCTTGGCAAAAGTTGGTATAACAAAGATTAAAATTATACTTAATACTACTGCTGAAATAGCTAATACTATAGCTGGATATGTCATGGCACTTTTAACTTTGCCTTTGAGTGCTTGTGCCTTTTCCATATAGTCAGCAAGTCGTCTTAAAACATCATCTAAGATTCCGCCAATTTCACCGGCAGCAACCATATTTCTGTATAGTCTATCAAAATGTTTTGGATATCTTTTAAGGGCATCAGCAAAAGTGGAGCCGCTTTCAACATCTGTCTTAATTTCTGTTAACATTTTTCTAAAAGTTGGATTTTCTTGTTGACTTGCAAGTATATCAAGGCCCTTTACCAAGGGGAGGCCAGCATCTATCATTGTTGATAATTGTCTAGT
>CAYMRT010000175.1:0-20146 GCA_964392885.1 uncultured Desulfobacterales bacterium
TACTTGCATACAAGAGACGTCAGCTTTTAAAAAATAGTATTTGGAATGAAAAAGAAGCTGACAATTCTACTTGGGTGTTGAGTCTAAGTGATTTAATGTCTCTTTTGTTAATATTTTTTCTTGTATGGACCACTATAAAAATAAGTGCTACTACTGACTACCAAAGCTATGGTAAACAAATAACTCAGTCAGCCAAAAAGAATGCGACAGAATTAAAAGGATTACTGATGGACTTTGATCCTATTGAAAACTCAAACAATATTATGGTGGTATTAGATGGAGAAGTGCTTTTTAAGACTGGATCTAATAAAATTACAGAACAGGGGCAAGCCCTTCTTTTTCGTATATCTAAACTCTTAAAGAAAAATCCAAGATTTAATTTGCGCGTGATTGGCCATACAGATAATGTGGCAGTTAAAAAAGGCGGCAAATGGAGATCTAACTTAGAGTTATCTTTGGCAAGAGGAGCTGCTGTTGCTGCGAGTTTAATAGAGCTTGGAATTCCATCAAACAAGATATTTGTTCAAGGCGAAGGTGAAGAATATCCAAAGGTAGAAAACTTGGATGACATCCATAGAACCTTTAATAGAAGGGTAGAGTTGATAATAGAGCCTTATTAATAAACCTTAGCCTTAGTTTTTGCACCTCTTAAAATGAGCCCTATTTTTCGGCAGTGACTAATTAACTTTTCTTTTCAGGATAAAATTAACGATTAAATAATTTTATTTTGTGTTAAATGTCTTTTTCTATTATTTTTTATTATTTTTCAAACTAGTTCTTATATATATAAATAAAAAATCTTTTAATTCACTAAAATAAAACGAAAATTTTCATTAACTAATCCCTTGACATAGCTATAAAATGGGTGAATAATTATTCAGTTTTTAATTTCAAGGGCCTTAGTTTAATATTCAAAAATTAAATTAAATGAAGGGAGAAGCAAAATGGCAGATAGCGGAAAAATAGAAAGTTTACTTTCTGAGCAGCGGGTTTTTCGTCCTTCACGCAAGGCTCAACTAAGAGCCCACGTGAAGAGCATGAAGGAATATCGTGAACATTATAAAAAATCAATGGAAGATCCTGCCTCTTTTTGGAGTAAGAGGGCAGAAGAGTTGATTTCATGGGATCGAAAATGGAGGACTGTTGTAAGGGCAGATTTTCACAAACCAAAGATAGAGTGGTTTATTGGAGGGCAGTTGAATGCCTCTTATAACTGTCTTGACAGGCATCTTACAGATGGCCGCAGAAATAAAGCTGCTATTATTTGGCAGGGAGAGCCTGAGGATGATGTAAAGGTTTATACCTATCAAATGCTTCATACCGAAGTATGCCGTTTTGCCAATGTACTCAAAAAACATGGTGTGAAAAAAGGTGATAGAGTCTCCATTTATCTTCCCATGATTCCTGAGTTGCCAATTGCAATGCTTGCATGTGCCAGAATCGGTGCGATGCATAGTGTGGTATTTGCAGGTTTTAGTGCTCAAAGTCTTCAAAACAGAATTCAGGATTGTCAGGCCAAAATCTTAATTACTGCTGATGCGGTTTTAAGGGCTGGTAGGACTATTCCTCTTAAGCCAAATGCTGATGAGGCACTTAAAGAGTGTCCAACTGTTGAAAAGTGCATTGTGGTTAAAAGGGCTGGAAATGAAATTGATATGAAAAAGGGCAGAGATTCTTGGTGGCATGATGAAATGGCATCTAGTGATATAGATGATAAATGTGATGTAGTTTCAATGGGTGCTGAAGATCCTCTATTTATTCTTTACACCAGTGGAAGTACAGGTAAACCAAAGGGTGTTCTTCATACTACAGGAGGTTATCTCACCTATGCTGCTCATACTACCCAGTGGGTATTTGATATGAAGGATGACGATGTATATTGGTGCACAGCAGATATTGGCTGGATTACTGGGCATACTTATATTGTTTATGGACCGCTCGCACTAGGCGCTACTTCGCTTATGTTTGAGGGTGTTCCTACCTATCCAGCACCAGACAGATTTTGGCAAATAGTAGAAAAATTTAAGGTTAATACGTTTTATACAGCTCCAACTGTCATTCGTGCCTTAATGAGAGAGGGAACCGAGTGGACTGAAAAACATGATTTATCAAGTTTAAAGCTCCTTGGTTCAGTTGGTGAGCCTATTAATCCAGAGGCTTGGATGTGGTACCATCAGCATATTGGAAAGGGCAAACTTCCAATTGTTGATACTTGGTGGCAGACAGAAACTGGTGGCATACTCATCTCTCCACTTCCATTTGCCACACCTCTTAAGCCAGGTTCAGCAACACTTCCGCTCCCTGGGGTTGATGCAGATATTTTGAGGGAAGATGGAAGTCGTGCAAGTGTAAATGAAGGTGGTCACTTAGTAATAAGACGTGCATGGCCAGGAATGTTAAGGGGTGTTTTTGGAGATCCAGAACGTTTCAAAAAGACCTATTTTGACAGATTCCCGGGTGTGTATGATGCAGGTGACGGTGCCAGAAGAGATGAAGATGGTTATTTTTGGATTATGGGGCGTTTGGATGACGTTATCAATGTATCTGGACACCGTATGGGTACTGCCGAGATTGAATCAGCTCTTGTTGCACATCCGGCAGTAGCAGAGGCTGCGGTTGTTGGAATGCCACATCCAGTTAAAGGTCAGGCAATATATGCCTATGTAACGCTTAAGGCTGGCGAGAAGGAAAGTGACAAGCTTGCAAAAGAGCTTCGTACCTGGGTCAGAAAGGAGATTGGTCCGATTGCAACTCCAGAAGTGATTCAGTTTGCATCTGGTCTTCCAAAGACCAGAAGTGGTAAAATTATGAGAAGAATCTTGAGAAAGATTGCTGCAGGAGATTACAAGGACTTTGGTGATACCTCCACTTTAGCTGATCCATCAGTTGTAGATGATCTTATTGAGGCTAGAAAGGCCATGTTAAAGGAATAAGTAGTAAGTATTCACTAATTTAATATAAAAAATGGCCCCTTCATAAAAGGGGCCTTATTTTTTTAAAAAAGGGTTAAAAATGAAACAAGATAAGAAGGACGTCCACTCCGTAACTCCAAAGGTAATTATTAATTTTTTAAAGAACATAATTCCATTTAAAGAGCTTGATGAAGCTACCCTTAAAAAGGTAGCTGAAAACTGTATTATTGATTTTTTCCCAAAAGGGACAATGCTTTTTAAACAAGATGAGACAATAGTGGAATATCTCTACATAATTCAAAAGGGTGGAGTAAAGATATATCTTAAAGATGAAGACGGAATGATTACCCTTAAGGATTTTAGAGGAGAAGGTTCTTATATAGGTGCACTTCCAATAATTCAGGGTACAAAGGCAAACTTAAATGTTGAAACTGTAGAAGATACATTTTGTTTTTTATTAAAAAAAGAGATCTTTCTTGAACTTATTGAAGATAATCCAAAATTTTCCCAGTTTTTTTTGAAAAGCTTTTCTGAAAAATTTTTGAGAACCGCCTATCAAGAACTAAGACAACATAAAGTTGCTCCCAAGACCGAAGGCACTCTTTATATGTTTAGTGTGCCTGTGCAGGCACTTGTTAAAGGAGAGCCAAAGACCATCTCGGCCTCAGACACTATTCAAAATGCAGCAGCCAAAATGGCTGAATTTCACATTGGCTCTCTTTTAGTTACCAATGAAAAGGGAGAAATTATTGGAATAGTTACAGACAAGGATTTAAGGACAAAGGTAGTTGCACAAGGTAGGCCAGTTACAGAATCTGTTGCAAGCATAATGACTAGCCCTGTTGAAAAAATACCGGGGCATAAGGTCTGTTTTGATGCCCTTCTTACAATGATGAGTAAGCAAATACATCACCTTGCCGTTGAAAAACATGGGGAAATTGTTGGTGTAATTACATCTCATGACATAATGGTCCTTCAAGGAAGCTCTCCTCTTTATCTTTTTAGAGAAATAGTAAGTCAAAGGACCATTAAAGGTCTTTATCCACTATCGAGAAAGGTTCCCCTCATTGTAAGAACATTAATTGAGGAAGGGGCAAAGCCTAACAATATTACTCGGATGATAACCATCTTAAATGATCATATCCTTGACAAGCTTTTGACTTTAATGCTTGAAAAATATGGTGCTCCACCTGTACCTTTTTGCTGGCTGTTAATGGGTAGCGAAGGTAGAAGGGAACAAACTTTTAGGACAGATCAAGATAACGCTCTTTTATATCAAGATCCAAGCAATGAAAAAGAGGCCAAAGAGGCACAGGAGTTTTTTTCAAATTTTGGCAAGGAGGCAATCGAACATTTAGTTGAATGTGGGTATCCTAGATGTCCTGGAGACATAATGGCCTCAAATCCTAAATGGTGTCAGCCTTACTCTGTATGGCAAGGATATTTCGATGACTGGATTTTAAGGCCAGAACCAAAACAGGTTCTTCATGCTACGATATTTTTTGATTTTAGGCCTGGTTATGGAAAACTTGACCTTGGAAAAAGATTGAGAGAGCATTTAACCAAGCTTGCCATGAAACAAGAGATATTTTTGCTTCATCTTGCCAAAGACTGTTTGGAGAGCAGGCCTCCTCTTACGTTTTTTAGAAATTTTGTAGTGGAAAAGGACGGAGAGCACAAAAATCGTCTTGATATCAAAAAGCGAGGTCTTGTACCATTTGTGGATTTTGCAAGGCTTATGTCTCTTAAATTTGGCATTAAAGAAACAAATACTATTGAAAGATTAAAACTTTTATATGAGGCAGAACATATCTCAAAAGAGCTTTACACAGAAACAGTAGAGGCATACGAATTCCAGATGCAAATAAGGTTTGTACACCAGCTTCAGATGATGGAGGAAGGACGCCAGCCTGACAATTACATTAATCCGTCTGAGCTAACTGATCTTGAAAAACAGACGCTTAAAGAGGCTTTTGCTGTAATCTCCAAGCTTCAGACTATAATTAAAGATATGTTTCCATTTATTTAATAATGAGTTTTTTCGATTTTTTTTTAAGAAAGAAACTGCATCCAATACTTGAAAAAAATCACAGCCTCTTTAAGGATTTTGATCAAACAAGGCCGCTTAATGAATATGAATTTGTAGTATATGATTCAGAACTTACTGGCCTTAATCCAAGAAAAGATGAAATAGTAAGCCTTGGGGCAGTAAGAATAAGAGATCTTAAGATACTGCCACAAGAGAATTTTTATTGTTTTGTAAAACCCCAAAGAGACCTCCCTAAAGATAGCACTTTGATTCATCGCATAACTCCAGAAAAGATAAAAGATGCTCCATCTATAGAGGAAGTTCTTGAAGATTTTATAAGATTTTGCAATGGTGCCCTTATTGTTGGACATTATGTTGATCTTGATATGGCTTTTATAAATAAGGTTACCAAAAAATATTTTGGCGGCTCTATGGCTAATCCTTGTATTGATACCTTGCGTCTTGCTCAAGTTTACAAGGAAGAGGAATGGGGGAACTACTATGACCAGTTTAATTATAACGTATCATATAATCTTTCAGACCTAGCACAGGAATACAACTTGCCTGAGTTTAAAGAGCATGATGCATTAGATGATGCACTTCAAACTGCATATCTTTTTTTATTTTTGGTAAGAAAACTTAAAAAAGGTGGTATCAATACCCTTAAAGAGCTATATATGGCAGGAAGAAGTTGGAGGTGGCTATTTTAATTTTTTGCTAACTGTTTGCCTATCTCAAATTAGGTTTGTAACTGATTTAAGATTTTGTCAATTATTAAAAAAAGAAAGAGTTTCTAATTTTTTATTTTATTTTCGCTTGCTTCCAGATATTCCCTAGATATGACACTTCATAAGGGGTATCAAGACCGAGAAGTATCTTTTTATCCCTATTATAGATATCAGGTAAAAAGGTTATAGTCTTGTCCTCATTTTGGACAACAGTCCAATACAAAATATAAATTGGCAACTCTTCTTCCAAATGAATTATTTGGTTTTTATTTGAACTTATTGCCTTTTTTATCTTTTCGATATTCCATTTTTTTGAGTTTTTAAAGAGAAGTTCTGCTAGTTCTAAGGGCTTTTCTACTCTAATACATCCATGACTAAATGCCCTTATTGTCTTTGAAAAAAGATTTTTGGCAGGGGTATCATGAAGGAATACAAAGTGTTTATTTGGAAAGATAAATTTTATGCGGCCAAGCGCATTTTGAGGCCCTGGTTTTTGACGTATTATGTAGGGGAAACGCTTAGGATTAATCTTCTTCCAATTAATAGAATATGAATTTATTTTTCTTCCTTTTAAGTCAACTACCTCCATATTATTTTTTTCTAAATAAGAAGGATCTTTTTTGATTTTAGGTAGTATCTCTTTTTTAAGTATCCCTGGTGGTACCACCCAATAAGGATTTACTACAATATATTGTAACATGGCCTTAAAAACCGGTGTCTTCCAATATGGTTTACCTACCATTACCTTGCAGGTCCATTTTTTTTGTTCATCTTCAAAGTAATAAAGTCTAAAATCTGCAATATTTACCAGTAGAAATTTGCGTGGTAAGTCATGAAGCAACCATCTGGCACGTTCAAGATTAACACGTATCTGATTTATCTTATCTTTGGGCAAAATATTTAAAGCATGGAGGGTATCTCTTCCAACTACTCCATCAACACTTAAGCCATGATGCTTTTGAAAGGCCTTAACTGATTCAAAAAGTGAATCATCAAAAATTTCTGTAATATTGTTTGAGTGGCTAGAGAGAAACCCTTCTGCAATAAGTCTCTGTTTTAGTATTTTTATGCGATGTGATTTCATTCCTAGCTTCAAAGTCTTGCCACTTGGTACTAGAGGCCATGGATTTTTCGCAAATTCTCTATATTTCCTTAGCCATCTCTTTAATACATTGTAATAGGCAGCATCAGGACTGAGCTTTTTTAATGATTCTTTGATATTTCCAGATCTAATTACCTTTGATAGATATTTATGTGGTTCTATATCCATGAGCCTTCTTTTAAAATTCCAGTTGGGATCAAGGCTTTCTGGAGATACCTTTCCATAAAAAAGATGAAAACTTAGCCTTAAAAGGGCATCTGTAAGTAAAATATCATAGTCAGCAAGCAATGAGGGTTCAGTTACGCCAGTTTTGTGGATTTTTTCCTCTAATTTTTGAAGGGCTTTTAAATGATAATCGTCAGGATTCAACCCATGATCATATGAGTCTTTTATGGCATCTAACAGTTCATTTATTGTACTCTTTTTAGTCCATGCTGGTCTATATCCTCTTTCTCTATAAAAATTTGGTATTGTTGTCTGTGATGATACACAGGTAGAGCAAACAGGAATGTTTTTAAAACGCTCAAGGTACTGACACCTTTTTAATATGAAATCAGAAACATTTTCCTGTAATGAAGCCAGGCCTTGGTTGGCAGTAATCAGGGTAGATATTAAAATAAAAAAAAGTAACTTAATAAAGTTCATCTATATCTTTTTGTTCAAAATAACTAATTGCCTGCGTTGCATTAATGACACTGGAACGTCTGAAATAAGAGGCATCTTTCCCAAAGATAAATACACAACTACCGTCCTTAATTGTTTCAATGATTGGCTTTGCTAAATCTAGAGGAAGTGCAGGGCATCCATGGCTCCTTCCCAATCTGCCATATTTTCTAATAAAACTTCTTGATACATAATCTGCTCCATGGATTACAATTCTTCTCTTAACAGCATTGTCATTTATCCCAGGTTCTACACCTTGAAGGAAAAGAGAACTGCCGTGTTTTCCGCAATATGTTTTCCCTGTAATAAAAAAGCCTAAAGAACTTTTGTATGAACCAGGCCTGTTTGAAAAGCTATAGGCAAATTTTTCTCCTGAATATTTTCCATGGGCTACAAGAGATTTATAGATAAGCTTTTTGCGTCTTATATCAATTACAAAAAAACGTTCTTTGTCAGAGGGTTGTGCATAATCAATTAAAACTAATAGACCATCTTTTTTTATAAGGCCTTTTCTTTTTAGATTTAAATAGCCAATTAATGAAGTAGCAAATGTCTGAAAATCAGTATAATCTTTTAAACCGATTTGATTATAAATATTTCTAGCATATCTATAAAATCTTTTGGCAGTAAAATTTTGACGCTTATATCTATCAGTTGACAGTTGGTTAAAATTTATTGAAGCATAAGACTGCTGAAAAAAAACAACAAAAATTATTGAAAATAACAAAAAATAGTAATTAAACTGCCTCTTGGACATCTCCTCTTCCCTGCTTTTTATAAATTGCTGCAGTAAGTATGCCGTAACTTTGACTTAACACCTTTATTAATTACATGATTTGGTCAAACTCAACAGATAAAGTAGAACTATCTCCACTTAAAAGATAGAGCATTTGCCTTACACTTATCTATACAAAGACCGCAATTCCAGCAGTAGGGTGAAAGACTTTCTCCTTTTTGAGGATTGAGTGATATTGGACAAGCCTTTTTACAAAGCCCACATTTTATACATTCATCTTCATTTTTTTCAACAATTAATCGCCGTCTTATGCCTATTAAAGACAAAAGTGCACCTAATGGGCAAAGATACTTACAAAAAAAGCGCTTATCATAAAGATGGAGCATAAGTACAACAATCACTACTATTCCCTCAATGGCAAGAGTGTGGAAAATGGTAAATACCATAATCTCTCTTCCAACAAGTCCAGGTGGAGATAAAAATACAAATATTGGAGCACCTATTACAAGAGTAAGTAAAAGCTCTCCAATTAGTGCAAACCAAAATGTCTTTCTAGATAATCCTTTTTTTTCCTTTCTAAATTTCTTTTTAGTGATAAAAAAGATTATTTTGTCAATAACTTCTGAAAAAAAACTTATAGGGCAAATCCAGCTGCAAAATACCCTTCCCAAAAGTAGTGCTAAGACCACAGGTATAAACATGCCAATAAGTAAAGGTCCATACAACTTTTTTGATGTAAGAATGCTTTCGATACCTTCAAGTGGAGAAACAAACCACAGTCGTCCGATGCTTAGACTTTGAAACCAGCCTTGAATGAAATTAAATTGGAATTGAGAATTGAGAAATGGAGTAATGGCAATTAGTAAAAATGCCCCAAAAAGTATTAAAAAACGCCATCTAGTATAATTACTCTTTTTATTTAAGTTTTCTTTTACCATTTTACTGGTCTTTGTGCATAAATTGGTTCAATATTTATCGCCTTTTTCCCATTTTTTTGAGTAATTGGGCAACCATGGGTACATAAACCACATCCTGTACAATATTCATCAATTACAACAGGCCTAAGTTCATCAAGTTTTATGGCTTTCTCCTTAAAAGGACAAACGTTGTAACACGTCCTGCAAAGGGCAAGGGTTTCATTCCATGTAATGCATGCATGTTTATCAATTACTGCAAGCCCCATTCTAGTTTCTTCTTGTTTAATGGGTTGAAGAGTGCCTGTTGGACACACCTCAACACATTTCATACATAAATAACATGGAACATCTTTTACATAGATAAGAGGAGTGCCTGCATATACTCCAGCTTTTATGTCAAGAGGAACAATTGATTTGTAAGGGCACACTTCAACACATCTTCCACATCTAATACATTTCGCAGGAAATATCCTTTCAGATACAGCACCAGGAGGCCTTAAGATATTGGTCTTTACTGGGCTGGTAAGAGCACTTGCTCTTCTAGGTTTAATTCCTATAAAGGTTAATATAGAAAAAAACGATTTTTTTATAAATTCTCTTCTAAGAACAAACTTCATCTTCTGCATTTAAATAAGTTAATCCAACACTTAATACAGTCTCTATCTTCATCATTTCTTTAACCAACTCTTCCATTTGTTTAGAAGTGTTAGTATCAAGCACAACAATTACATTACCTTTTTCATCTGAGCCATGGATCTCAAGACCATTAAGTTTCACAAGTGCATTTTTTGCTTCTTCTATGTGATCAGGATGTACATTTACCACAAATCCACCAATTGGCATATTTTTCTCCAGTCTTTTTAGCTAATATTTCGGTGCCATATTTTTTATGCTTTGGATTCTTTTATTTAAATATTTAGGATTTGCACTAGTCCTTGTAGGATTAAAAATTTCTACAAGTGTATCATCATTAAGTAATCCATCTAATGTTTCTGGATTATTAAAACAACTTAACTGCCCATAAAAAGGCTCTTTTAATGCATCTAAAGCACTTTTTAATACCATATCTAAATAATCGTGATTTCTTTTTTCATCTCCCATCATTATAGCTGAACAACGAGCAACATATGCCCTCACTCTTCCAGTAAAACAATTTATTCCAGCCTCTTTACAAAATTTTTCCCGTGCTGATTTTGGCAATAAATCAAGTTCAATATATCTAGCTTGTAAATCTGCTCTTCTCAAAAGCTCAAGCCACTTATGTTTAGAATATTTAGTGTTAATCTTTTCGGCTAGTGTGAGCAGCTTAATATTCCCTCTAAGATACGGAAAGCCTTTTAATATCTTTAGTTCCTTACATCTTACATTATTTGTAATTATTAGCTTTTCAAGAACACTCCACTTTTCAGCACATATTTTACCTTTGGTATGACCATAGTAAAAAATTGAACTTGTATCACTGGCAAAAACAAAATTTGAAAAAACAATCACTAAGCTAAGTATAAAAATTAACTGCCTTCTCATAATTTTAACCCTAAAAAAAGGGCTGGTTTAAACCAGCCCTTTTTACTTTCCTTATGTCTTAAGTTCTACAAGGAATGGCTTAAGTGGTTTAGGACCTGATACCTTTCTAATTCTACAGGCACATATCTTAAATTCAGGCTCTTTTGATCCAGGGTCAAAAGCGTCTTTTGTTACCCTATTAATCATTCTGTCTTCAGCCTGATCATGCCAATATACAAATACCATTCCCTCACACGGCCCGACATATACCTTGGCAGGAAGTACGTTTCTTCCTCTCCTCGATACAACCTCAACCATATCGCCAGGTTTAATGCCAAGCTTTTCAGCATCTTTTGGATTTATTTCCACATATGCATATGGATTTGCTCTCATTAGTTCAGGTATTCTACCGGTCATACTGCTTGTATGCCAATGATCAATAACCCTTCCTGTTGAAAGATAAAATGGATACTCACTATCTGGCATTTCTTCAGGACCTTTTTGTGGTCTCAGCCATACCCAGAGCTTTCTGTCTGGGTGAGCAGGACCATAGAATTGAAACGGTTTTTGATCCTTTGCATGCTTATCAGCAAGAGGATCAAGTCCGCGGACAAATTTAATATCTGTACCGCCCTTAAGAGCCCACTCTTTTGTAGGAGCTGGCCATTGAACGCCATCTGGAAGTTGTTTTAATACTTCATATGTAGCGCCACTTAGATCATTGTCACGCCCCTTAGTGAGCTTTTGTGAGTATTCATCCCATATTGCCTTAGGAAGCTCATAATCCGGCTCTTTGCCAATAAATGGTTCAACACATTTTTTGATTACAGGGTCATTCAGTTCTTTTGCAAGACGAAGAGCCCATTCCCTTACAATCCATACCTCTGGTTTTGCTTCACCAGGGGCATCTACTGCCTTTACTGTTAATTGAGAACGTCTTTCTGTGCACCCATAAACCCCTGTTTTTTCAAAATGAAATGCGGTTGGAAGGACCAAGTTTGCAAGCTCGGTAGTTTTTGTAGGGAAGATATCTGTTACCACTAAAAAGACATCATCCCTTCTCATGCCTTTTCTATATTTGTCACAGTTTGGCAAACTCTGAGCAGGGCTAGTACAATTTATCCAAATAGCCTTAATCTTACCCTGATTTACTGCCTCAAACATGGCAATGGTGTGGTAACCAGGTTTAGGTGGAATCCTTCCTTCTGGAATCCCCCAAAGTCTTTCAACTTCATGACGTAATTTATCCTTTTTAACAAGTCTATGTGCAGGAAGGATATGACAAAGACCACCACCTTCACGGACGCCTCCGCATGCATTTGGCTGACCAGTAAGGGAGAAACTGTCTGCCCCTGGCTTACAAAGCTGCCCTGTAAGTATGTGGAGATTATGAATTAAGTTGTTGGCCCATACTCCACGCTTTCTCTGATTTATGCCCATTGTCCAGATGGACATGGTACCTTCAGATTTTGCAAACCAATAAGCTGCCTGTCTGATCTTTTCAGGAGTGATATTCCCTTTACATATGCTAGCTGCCTTTTCAGGGGTATAGTCCTTTATAAATTCTTTATACTTTTCAAAAGATACTTGCTTCTTGTCTTTACCCATTCTAAACACAGCATAGTCTCTTAAAAAGCTCTCATCATAGAGCTTTTCAAAGACTATTACATGGGCCATAGCATTTAAAAGAGCAAGGTCTGTTCCTGGTTCAAACTGCAAATGTAAATCTGCAATTCTTGAAGTTGGAGAAACCCTTGGGTCTGCATTTATAACCTTAACGGTATCTTTGTTGTCGAGCTTTCTACGCATTATGCGTCTAAAAAGAACAGGATGGGCCTCAGCAGTGTTGCTGCCAATTATAAAGAAACAATGAGCTCGCTCAAAATTTGTATAACTTCCAATTGGCTCATCTGCTCCAAACGAGGTAAGGTAACCTCCAACTGCACTAGCCATACACAAGCGAGGGTTACCTTCAACATTGTTTGTGCGAAGTCCACCGCGCATTACTTTCTGAAACAGATAAGTCTCTTCAGTCAGAGCCTGGCCTGAACCGTAATAGGCTACAGAGTTGTTTCCATATTTCTTTACAGCCTTGGCAAATTCTTTTGCAGCTATATCAAGAGCCTCATCCCAAGATATCTCTTTAAATGGCTGATCTTTTCTTGCTCTATAAAGAGGTTTCTTTAATCTATCTGGATGATTGTTACCCATAAGTTTGTAGAATAACATTCCCTTCATACATAAGTAGCCTTTATTAGTGCGCGAGTCAGCAATTCCTCTTAGGGCTACTGCCTTTCCATTTTTCACTCCAAGTTCAAGCCTGCATCCAGCTCCGCATAGACGGCATGTTCCTTTATGCCAACTGTCTGCATCAGCAGCATGGGATGTTCCCTTGTTGTCAAAGGGTAAGTTTATGCCAACATAGGATGCTGCAGTTAATGCAGCAGTTCTTTTTAGAAATTCTCTTCTTGAAAGACCCATATTTGCCTCCTAATTACTTATGGATGTAAAAATGATGGGCTGGATGGCAACTCCAGCAGGCCTTATTTTTAGGCTTCTTTTTAAACTGTTCATTATGGCAAGTTGCACAACTTGACTCCTTTGGAACAGTTGCAAAATCTTCATAAGTTCCGTGACATTGGAAGCATTTTACATTTGCAATGCCATGTACAGAGTCATACCATTCTTTATAAATATCAGGAGTTACATCTTTGTGGCATGTAGCACAAGGGGTAAGTTTTTCTTGTGCGTCTAAGGCTGGATGTCCCTTAGTTGTAATTGTATTTACGCTGTTTTTTGCTCCTGCAGTGCAAGCTGTAAAAGCAGCAAATGCCAAAAAAATGAATAAGTACTTAAGCTTAAATCTTCTCACCTTGTCACCTCCTAAAAAGGAAAAGGCCAGCAATGTTAGCTGGCCCTTTTATTTACACCTTAGAATGTAATCCTGAACTCTGCATAGAAGAAGTCCAGGTCTTCATCGGCAGTGAATGTATCTTCTACCACATCACCGCCCCATACATGGCTATAGTAAAGATCTAAACCAAAACTTACACCATTATATTTATAAATGTCTTTAATAAACACTGAGAAATCCCACATGGTACCTAAATCATCATCACCAGTTCCAATGTGGCCCTTAATTGGCTTATACCCAAAGATATCAGCCCTTGTCATACCAGAGCCTTGATACCAAGCATCTTCCTCTTCTGTTAACCAGAGCTTGGTAAAGTCTGTGCGAATAAGAACATTTTTAAGGGGCTTAACCATAATCTGTCCAAAGCAATAAGTAGTATTCATGAGGTTATACCATGGAGTCATGGCATAGATACGAAGAGTAGGCATCATCATAAAAAATGTGTCTCTGTCATTATCATTTGGATCGTCATCGCCTGAACCTTGGAAATATCCACCTCTTACCCAAGGCTGCCAAGTAATATCCTCAAACTTATATCCTGCTTCAATTGCATATGCATAAGCGCTTTGTTCTTGTGGACCCCATACACCAGTTTGAATATCTCCCCAGAAGAGGAAATCAAAGCTACCAGGACCAACTTTTGGAGTTACATAAAGCAAGTGCCCTCCAAAGTTATGGATTTCTGGATCTTGGTTTGGTATGTTCCTATTATCATTATAATAGTAATAGAAAAACTGGGCATCAAATCCCTGAATTACAGTGTCTTTAAGAGTAAATACTGCAGTCAAGATATCTACATCGTGTGTATTGTAACCATTGTAATCATCATCCATATAATCAAGATAAAATCCGCCAGGAGTTGGCTGCATACCTGCAACAGTTATGTTAAAGGCCTTGTCATCCCAAGCCACCTGAAAACCATCAAATGCACGGCCGACACGTGACCATTCAAAACCACCAATTAAGCGCTGAGAGATACGAAGTTTCCTAAGCCATTGAAGTCTTTTGTTTTTAGGCTTGGTTTTATATTCTAGACCACTGTTATATTTGAACCTACCAATTGTAGCACTTAAATTTTCAAGACCAGGAAAACGTGCTCTGATCCATGCCTGATCAATTCCTACTTTTCCAACATCTCTTGCCCCATTGTTTTGGCCATAGTAAAGGGCACCAGTTCCATATGAGGCATTTCTTGGAAGTCCAAAAAACTGAGTCCAGTTGAATTCTCCATATGCATCAACCAATTTTGAATTAAATCCAAAACCTAGACGCATTTTACTGGATACAAAGTCGTATTGATCGTCAACTGTAGCTGGCTTTTCAAAAGTTGACCAATTTTCATACCTGATTTCTTCTTTAAATTTGACATACGCGTTGTCATTTAATTTGTAGGCTAGAGCTGATGTTGCAAACATAAGCAAAAACAGCCCCGCCAAGAAAATTGAACCTGTTTTTTTTCTCATTTTTAATCCCTCCTCTATAACGTATTACAGGGCTAGCCTAGCTAGCCCTGCATATTAGAAAATTATCCAAGTGTTTGCCCTCAAATGGGGCTCACCTATTAAAGAGGACCAGTACTCATAACAGTGCTAAGTTCCTCAATCTTGTTATTCTTCATGCGATATTCATAAATAGCTTGCAGGTCTTTATACATTTGAAAGATCTGGAAGAAACCATGCCAGTGTGCATAGTCTGGACCATTCATTGCAGCACCCTGACGAGCACGTCTTCCTGCATGGTGCCAGAGATAGTACATAATTTCTTGAAAACCATCTGACCAAGGATCCTTCTTAAGAAGTCCCTTTGCAGCCAGCTCTTTTTTCATCTTTACAGCACCATCCCAGTAAAAGTTGTATAAGGCCACTACATCATCAAGCACACGCTGTTGAGTCTGGACATGGGTCTGACCGTGACAATTTGCACAGACCTTTCTCATGAGCTTGGCTCCTTGCTCACCATTTCCTCTCTCACCGCTTCTTACAACACTCTTTGGATGCACAAGGTCCCATTTCAACCTTTCATTAATGTTGTGAGTTGTAGTGAGATCACCAATTCCGCTCATATGACAAGTAGCACATGTTGGAGCAGTGTAATCGCCAGGTTGCCAAGCATCTGGTGCACTATCCCACTCCCATGATTCACCTTGGGTAGCAAAAATTTGCCCATGTTTACTTTCCATATAAATTTCGATGTCTGGATGGTCTGGGCCAAGGTGACAACTTGCACATGCCTCAGGCTTTCTTGCCTCTTCTACTGAAAATTGATGCCTTGTGTGGCAAACAGTACAAGTTCCAACGGAACCATCAGGATAACGTGTTCCAACGCCACCTGGCCAAGTGTTCTTAATAGGCTTATGATCTGGGCCTAGCTCAACCTTGCCACCGTGGCACATCTGACATCCTGCTGCCCTTGAAGCATAGTTGCTAGAATTTGATCTAGAGTTTCCTGCAAACTCTCCTCCTTCAAGATGATACATTAGATTAATTGTCTTTTTCTTTTCAACTACAGGAAAACTTGCAAGTTTAGCATGGCCGCTTTTCAAAAACTGCTCAACTTCCTGTGGATGGCAACGAGAACAGGTTTTTGATGAAACCATAGGAGAAATGTAAATACTACTTCCTTTAATTCCTGAACACTGACTTGCCATTGGCGAACTCTTTTGTACCACATGGCAGTCGTAACAAGATACCGATGCGTGGGCCATTTTGCCCTTTTTCCATGACTCTACAATCCCAGGTGTCTTTTTAGCATGACACTCAATACACTTTGCAGCCTCAGGAGACATCCCCCGTTTAATCACCAGCTCTTTGTGGAGCTTGGGGGTTACATTTCCTGCTGGCCCCTCTTGAGAAAATGCTACGCCTGTACAAACCCCAATAAATAGCAGGGCTAGCATTAGCGTGCCTGACCTTCGTAATAACTCTTTCATCTTAACCCTCCTTAGTTTGATATTTTATTATTATTTTTTTGCGACCAACTCTCTAAACTTAGTAACAAGGTCTCCATGGCCAACTTCATGATGGCAATCTAGGCATGTCCTTTTTGTTTGCCCAACTAAATAAGTCTTATGGGCAGTGTAGGCTTTAACTGGAATACCTGGGGCTACAAGTTCTTTGTGACACTCTTTACAGCCCGACTCATAGGCTGCATGAACATATGGACCTCTGTTTTTCCACAAAGTAAGCCAATCTGTTTTTTTACCAGTCCAATGAGCCTTTATGTCATGAAGACCAGCCAATGTTTTGGTTTTTAAGTAGTTTGCCAAACTGTCATGGGGTAAGTGGCAATCAACACACTTGGCTCTGATGACTCCCTTTTCATCAGTGCCATGTTTACCTGCAGCCCATGTTTCATAAAAGGGATTCATTTCATGGCATGAATTGCAAAATTCTACAGTACTAGTAGATTTAACCTGTTTGGCAGAGAAAAAGGCTACAACAAGGGCAATAAGGAAGGCAATTATACATGCGACTAGGACTGCCCCCCCATTATTCTTTAAGAATTTCATGGACACCCTCCTGTTCTAATGCAGATAATTTTGATAGGATAAATTTAATTATTTAACATAGCGAATTTTTCTGTTACTGTGTTGTTAAATATGTAACTAAAATGTTACAAAATATAACGACCAAAATAAAAGGAGGTATTCTATGGTTAAATTTTATAACTCAAATGATATAAAATTTGAAGATCATCCTAAATTTACAGGTGTTAAGATTGCAAAATTAGTGGGCAAAAAAGATGGTTCTCCAATAGGAGTATCTATTTTAAATATTGAACCTTCTATTGAAATACCAATTCATACTCATGAGGAAAGCATCGACTCTATTTATTGTTTAGAGGGTCAAGGCCTTATTTACAACGGCACTTCTTGGGTGGATTTGAACCAAGGTGATTATTGTTTTGTACCTCAAAAGGAAGAACATGGAGTAAAAAATATTGGCCAGAGTGCTCTTAAGCTTTTTATTGTTCATAGCCCGGCACTATTTTAGATATTCTAGGACCTATGCGATTTACTTTAGGAGCAAAAATCCTTTTTTGGCTCATTCTAATCTTTGGCATCTTTGGCTCTATTTTTTTAATTTGGCAAAACCAGCAGTACAAACACTCGGGAACCCAGCAACTTCTTCAACAGGCCAGAGGTATTTATCATTATGTAGTATTGACAAGGCAACTAATTTCAAGGTGGCATGGCGTATATGTAAAAGAACAAGATAGATTTACCCAAGTAACTCCTTCGGCTTTTACTGCAGCTTTAGCCTCTTTTTCAGGTGAAAAAGCTCCTTTTTCTCTTAAGATTGCAGTATTAAACAGCAAAAATCCAGATCACATCCCCAATGAATTCGAAAAAAGAGCCATTTTAAAAATGAATGAACAAGGAGCAAAAGAAGTCTGGGAAATTGAAAACGAAAACGGCGACTATCGCTTTAAATATGCAGGTCCTTTGATATTTGAAAGGCAATGTAAAAGTTGCCATACTAATTCTTTACCTAAAAACATACTTGGTTGCATATCAATTGGAGTAAACGCTAATAAGTTTTTTTATGCCCTCTCAAAGGATATTAGAAATTATACAATCTATATGATCATTGGCATCGTTGTAATTTTATCTCTGGTTTGGTTAATGTTAAGGACCTATGTGTTAAATCCTCTTTGGGAGTTAAATGAGGCGGCAGAGAAGATAAAGGCAGAAAATTTTAATGTCAGAGTGCATCTTACAGCAAGCAAGGAGTGGGAAAATGTTGGAGACAACTTTAACAACATGGTATCTGCCCTTGCAAAAAGGCATTTAGAGCTTGAAGAAGAAGCAAAAAATGCAATTAAAAAGTTAAAAGCAGCCTATGAAGAACTAAAAAGAACAGAAAAATATAAGTCTGACTTTTTTACCAATATTACTCACGACTTAAAAACTCCTATTACAGCCATGAAAGGTGCAATAAATCTTCTTGAAAGAAGATGCGACTCAAATGAAGCCCCTTATATTGATATTCTTCAAAGAAATATAGAAAAACTTTCTTCAATGGTTCAAGATATGCTTGATTGTTCAAGGCTTGAAAGTGGTGAGCTTAAGCTCCACCTTGAACAGGCAGATTTAGCTGAAGTTGTAGAAGATGCAATACTTATAGCCATGCCACTTGCTTGGAAAAAAAAGGTAAAGCTTGATTATCAGGTACCAGATGAACCATGCTTGTCAATGCTTGACAAAAAAAGGATGGAACAAGTGGTAATAAATATTTTATCAAATGCCATAAAGTTTTCACCAGAAGGAGAAAAAATTGAAATACGTCTTTTAAAAGAGAACGATTTTTGGAAAGTGCAAATAGACGATAAAGGGCCTGGGATCCCTGAAGATGAACAAAAAATGGTTTTTGAAAAGTTTTTTCATCGCTCCGATGATGCAAAAACTGACGCAGGTATGGGACTTGGGCTTGCCATTGCCAAAGGGATAGTTGAGGCACATGGAGGAAAGATTGGGCTTATTTCAAAAAAAGGTAAAGGTAGTAGCTTCTTTTTTAAGATTCCTCATCTTAAAAAATAATAGTTAGGAGAAAATTATGCCATCTGCTAGAATTTTAGTGGTTGAAGATGATCCTGACATAAGAACTGTACTTATGGATCAACTCTCTCTTGATGGCTATGATCCTGTTGGGGCATCAAATGGCAAAGAGGCTATAGAAAAGCTCGATGAGGCAGCCCCAGATCTTGTAATCCTTGATTTAAAGCTTCCTGACATAGATGGCCTTGTTATATGTCAGCAGATTCGCCAAAAGTCAGATGTGCCAATAATAATTGTGAGCGCAAGAGACTCTTTGCCCGACAAGATAAGAGGCCTAGAGGTAGGAGCAGATGATTATGTTACAAAGCCATTTGAATATCTTGAGCTTGAGGCTAGAATTAGAGCATGTCTTAGGAGAAGAAAAGTTCAGGTAAAAGACACAGAGCCACTTGATTTTGGAACGCTTAAGATATACCGCCAAAAGAGGATGATAGAAGTTGCGGGCAAAGAAATAAAGTTAACTAAAAAAGAATTTGAACTCCTGTCTCTTTTTATAGATAACCAAGGCAAGGTCCTAACTAGAGAATTTCTAAGTTCGAGGCTTTGGAATAAAAAAGAAGTCTATCCCTGGAGCAGAGCCCTTGATGTACATATTAGAAGGCTTAGGAAAAAATTAGAGCCAGACCCTGCAAATCCGCGTTATATACTTACTCACGCTGGTGTTGGATATAGATTTACCACATCTGAAAACAACTAGTGAAGCAACTCTTCCTTTTCGTATTTGGGTTTAATACCTGGGTAACCTAGGACTTGTGTTACCTCCCTAATTAGTTCTTCATTCAGTGAAACGTTAAGCTCCTCTGGGAGACTCAAACTTACAACGCCTTTTTTATCAACAAAAATATTTATTGTAACAGGCAGTTCTCCATGCCAAACTTTAAGGATATTCTTTATGGCTTCAAGGGCTAGTTTGTTAACAAACTCCTCTTTAATATCAATCACAACACCACAGGTCTTTTTGTTACATATATCTTCTAAAAGATGCATTTTCTCACAAATTATTTTGCAGGTTACTTTTTCATTTTCATCTCCCTCTTTCTTTAATACTCCCTCCACCCAAATTGGTTTTTCACCCTCTATTAACT
>CAYMRT010000176.1:0-2066 GCA_964392885.1 uncultured Desulfobacterales bacterium
AACAAATAATCTGCCATCTGAATAGGAGGTAAAAGTCCAAGGGTGTAACACCCGATATCTGTAGGATAAATAGCATTTTCTTCTTGCCCCAATGCCTTTAATGCCTCTTTTACAGCATTGTAGGTTTCCCTATGAGGACAGCCTGTACAAAGTGTTGGAGGTCTAAGTGGCAATGGAGGAAGATCAGAAAGGTCAGGAGTCTCTGGCTCTGAAAGCTCTAAGCCAATAACATTTGCCACAGCCCTTTTTACCATTTGCGGATCAAATTCATACATCCTTGAAAAATGGCCTGAACCTTTTCCGAAGACTTCTTTATCAGTTGAAAATTCTTTGCATAAAAGTTTAATCTCATCCTCTAAAAACGGTTCAAGCTCTTCAACTACTAAAATCTTATCAACCCCTTTTATAAAATCACCAAGCATCTTTTTAGGAAAAGGATACGGGAAGCCAAGACGTAAAAATTTGACCTTATCGTTGGCTGAAAGTTCACTTATGGCATCTTCCACATAGCAGGCAGACACTCCAGAAGCAACAACACCAACTGATCCAGAACCACTCATAAAATTAAAACGTGATGTTTCAGAAAGGGTTCTTGCCTCTTCTTCTTTTTCTAAAAGCACCTTATGTCTAATTCTTGCAACTGCAGGAACAGGCACCCAACGCCTTGGATCTTTTTGAAAGCTTCCTTTTTTTATAATTTCTTTGGGCAAGGAACCAAATTCAACAGGACCTCTTACATGAGAAGTTCTTGTGGTTGTACGAATGATTACAGGGAGCTCTAGCCTTTCAGAAAGCTCAAATGCCTCTATAGTCATCTCCTTAGCTTCTTGAGGTGAGGTAGGCTCAAGCATAGGAAGATTTGCAAACCTAGCAAATATACGGTTGTCTTGCTCGTTTTGGCTTGAATGCATTGAGGGATCATCTGCTGTAATAATAACCATTCCAGCCTTGACCCCCACATAAGCCAAGGTCATTAAAACGTCTGATGCCACATTCATACCCACGTGTTTCATGCATGTAAGAGAACGTACGCCAGAAGCTGCAGCTGCAGCTGCCACCTCCATTGCCACCTTTTCGTTTGCAGAAAACTCAAAATAAATTGGACTTTCGGGCTCTTGAGATATGAAAAAAAGGTTATTTGCAATTTCAGAAGAAGGAGTGCCTGGATATGCAGCAGAAACTGCCATTCCAGCTTCAAGAGCTCCTCTTACAATTGCCTCATTTCCAAGTAGAAGCTTTTTTATACCAACTTCATTTGTAAGTAGAGGATGCATACATATTCTCCTAATTTTTATTTTACTCTGCTAGTTCTGCCATTTTTACAATATCTGTAAGCCTAAAATCTCCACCAGAGAGCACTTTGGCAATAGACGCATCTGTGCCAAAAAGTTGTTCTATTTCTATCAGGCCCTTTTGAGGACCAAGGCCAAATCCTAAAGACCGTTTAGTTATAGGGTCGATTATTTCCTTGCCTCTTGCAAATACGGCAAGACTATCCCCTGGTTGAAGTCCTGTTAACCTTCCAGCATTTAAATAGACCTTATCATTTTCCGCTTTTACTATCCTACATGACCACTCTGTGCCCCTAACAACATCTTTTGAAATCTTCTGAGCAACTTTATCAAATTGGGCAATTGTCGCAAGATAAGATCCAATAAGTACGTTCTCTGTGGCATGTATAACATCAAGCCTTAAGGCAGAACGCTGGCCTTTTGCTGTAGGAGCATTACCTTGAGGGAAATAGACAAAAATATAAGCTTGAATACCTGCTATTGCTGCAATTTCACGCCTAACAGAAGCAGAAGCTAGATCACTTACACTAAAGCCATGCTCTTTTAAAAGGTGTGCCAACTGATTGGAATCAACAGGTACAATACCATCTGTTCTACGAAGAGCCGCAGGCAAAAGAGACAGAACATCCAAACCAAGATCACCAAGGAGAGAAATTAACACAACTTTACGTCTTAATACAGGCAGACCATGACTATCTGTTGCTCTTTCTGGAAGCCCTTTGAGCCTTTGTTCTAACTTTGCCAGACGCTCTTCTAATTCTTTTTCTCTTTTTG
>CAYMRT010000177.1:0-2622 GCA_964392885.1 uncultured Desulfobacterales bacterium
ATGTACACAAATTGTCTTATCATCAAGAATGCCTTTATCAGAAAGTGTCCAAACTGGCGAATCAAAAGGTATAAAAAAATCGTCTATCTTTCTACCTTTACTGTTTAAAATATCTAAAATAGGGCCCTTTGCCTCTTTTAAAAATTTTTTCTCTTCATTTGATTCTAGCAGGTGCACTGTCATGGGTACATTTTTTTTTCTACAAAGGTTTTTTATGTAACCTATTGTAGAAATTGAACATGTATAAAGAGAATGCGGACTGTAAGACCAGGAAATAAAACCCTCTTTTTCAAATGCCTTTTCCTTTAGGTTAGGAATTCCTTTTTGTGGATATATAATTTCAACAAAAATATGGACAGATGGCATAAATTTTTTATTTTTATCTTTATATTTTTTAAGAGGGTAGGGCGAATTTGAAACGTCGCCAACCAAAATAATTCCTTTTTTAAAACTTTCAGTAAGTGCCTTTTTGATTGAAAGCTCTTTTTTATCTTTGCTTAAAAAGCGACTGTTTTTTTGTTTTTCTATCAAGCTCATGAGCTTTTTAAGCCAATTTTTAAAGCCTAAACCTGGATTGATTTTTTTTGAAGCCCAAGAAAGCTCAAGATGACAGTGACAATTTATTAAAGCAGGCATCAAGAGGGCTTCTTGATGGTCTATTATGGCAGTGTTTGAAGAAACCTTTGAGAGAAGTTCCCTTTTCCTTCCTACAGCCCTTATAATTCCATCTTCAATTAAAACTGCCCCATTTTCTAAAGGAGGACAAGAAACAGGGACAATCCATCTTGCAATATGAAGTGTCTGCACTTTTAATACTATTTTACAAGTGTGTAATCCATTAATCTTTGACGGGGTTCAAATCCGCAGGCCTTAATATGTCGTCTAATATCCTGTTCAGAAAGTCTATGGCTTACTCCGGCAGCAGCCACCACATTTTCTTCAATCATAGTGCTTCCAAAATCGTTTGCACCAAAAAAGAGGGACATCTGGGCAACCTTATAACCTTGCGTTACCCAAGAAGCCTGAAGATTTTGGAAATTGTCCAAAAATATGCGGCTAATTGCAAGAGTCTTAAGATATTCAAAGGCAGTTGCACTTTGACAATCAATTGCAGTATTTCCAGGCTGAAATGGCCAGGGTATAAATGCAGTGAACCCACCTGTTTTGTCTTGAAGTTCTCTTAGTCTTGAAAGATGGGTTATTCTGTCTTCAACACTCTCAATATGGCCAAACATCATAGTAGCTGTAGTTTTTAAGCCAAGCTCATGTGCTGTTTTCATAACATTAAGCCACTCAGTAGCTGTAGCCTTTTGAGGAGCAATCTTTTTTCTTATTTTATCGACAAGAATTTCTGCACCTCCTCCAGGTATGGAATCAAGGCCAGCTTTAATTAAACGTTCAAGCACCTGCTTAACCGAAAGGTTGGAAATCTTAGAAAAATGAACAATCTCAGGAGGAGAAAAACCATGAAGATGAATATTATAACTTTTTATAAAGCGAACCATTTCTTCATAAAAGGATAAAGGTAAATCAGGATGCAACCCTCCCTGAAGTAAAATTTGAGTGCCTCCGAGAGCTTTAGTCTCTTCAATTTTTTTACCCAATTCTTCAAATGATAAGACGTATCCTCCTGATTTTTCAGGGCCACAGTAGTAAGCACAAAATTTACATCCTGAAATGCATATGTTTGTATAATTGATATTTCTATCAATTACATAAGTTACAATTGGAAGTGGATTTTTTCTAAATCTTATTTCATTGGCCAATTGCCCAAGAGTATGGAAATCGAGAGTGTTAAAAAGTGTTAATGCCTCGCTTTCACTTATTCTGTTCCCCTTTTCTATCTTTTTTACAAGTTGGCTGATCATTTGGACAATACGAACTTAAAACCTTTATGAGATGATGTTTATAACGTTATAAAGAGTGTCTCTTTCAACAGGGATTCTTCCTGCGGTTTTTATAAGATGTTCAATTTCACGATTTGAAAGGGCTTGTGAGGTTTCTGCACCTGCCATATGGGTTATCTTTTCCTCAAGGACTGTACCATCAAGATCATCAGCACCAAAGCTCAAAGCAAGTTGAGCAATTTTAGGTCCAAGCATGACCCAATATGCCTTTATGTGTGGAAAGTTATCGAGGATAAGTCTTGAGACTGCTATATTTTTTATGTCATCTATGCCGCTTGTTGGAGCAATATCATCTAGTTCTGTATTTTTTGGATGAAACGCAAGGGGAATAAAGCACATAAATCCACCGGTTTCATCTTGAGCCTCTCGCAAAGCTAAAAGATGATCTATTCTTTCTTCTATGGTCTCTATATGACCATAAAGCATGGTAGCATTAGATTTCAGTCCCATTTTATGGGCGATTTTTGCTACTTCAATCCATTGGTTACCTGGAAGTTTTTCAGGACATAGTTTTTGCCTAATGCGTGTACTGAATACCTCTGCTCCACCTCCTGGAATTGAACCAAGACCAGCCTCAACAAGGTCTTCCAGGGTTTTTTCAATGCTTTTTCCTCCAATATGTGCAATATGAGCTATCTCAACACATGTAAAAGCTTGAATATGGATATCTGGTCTTGCTTCTTTAACTGCCTTTAGCATATCAATATAGTACGAA
>CAYMRT010000178.1:0-27816 GCA_964392885.1 uncultured Desulfobacterales bacterium
TTACCAGAAGGTGTATCGAAAAACCTTTGTCCTGTTGATATAAAAATCTTTAATTACCACATAAAAGAACACTACAAGGATATAAAAACACTTGCCCTAAAGCTATATGCTAAAAACCCCAAATATGCTCCAAAGCCTGATGAAAGAAAAAAAAGAATAAATGCCATATTCTCTGAAAATAGCTTTATGTACCCGTATCCAGGTCTTTCTAAACTTCTTTCTCATGAAATATTGGCAATGGCCTTTTCAGAAAGGCCACAAATTAGTGATCGGGTGTTTCTTTTGACTTTAGGACTTAAAAAGGCAATTGATGAGGCCTATAGCTCAAAAGGTTTTTTTGTCACCGGATGCCAAATTGATGGAGCAAGACTCATAAGACTGTATAAAAATATTTTACAAGTTAATTGGCGTCTTAAAACTTACAGAGATAGTTCAGGCAACCTATATTTTATTACCAATGAGGTAGGCAAACACGGATATATAAATATGAGTTTTGAAGTTTTAATTACACAAATGTTGACTAGAATTAAAGATGATATTTATCTTAGAGAAGGATTAGAAGGAAATCTGGCGATACGAGTTAGTTCAGTATTTTTATCAATAATATAAAATTTAAATAAGGAGACTTTTTATATGTCAAGTGACTTTGAGGCCTATCTGGATGATTCCCAAATGCTTACAGATGAAAGCACATTCTGTTTTTCATGCACCCCAGAAAAGAAATGCTTTACCAGATGCTGCTACGATATAAATCTTGTGCTTATGCCTTACGATATAATGCAACTAAAAAACAGGCTTGGTATGGATTCAAGCGACTTTTTAAAAAAATATACATCTGTACATGTAGGGTTTGGTTCAGGTCTTCCTGTTGTTACTCTAAAAATGGAAGGCCCGTATCTCAAATGCCCATTCTTAGAAGAAGGAAAAGGCTGCACTGTATATGATGCACGACCGGGTGCATGCAGGACATATCCGCTTGCCAGAATGGCAAAACGTAGCAAGGAAAAAGAAGGTGTCGAAGAGTTTTACTACATTGTTAGGGAGCCAGACTGCAAAGGTTTTAGAGACTGTCGCGAATGGACAGTAAAAGAGTGGAAAAAAAACGAAGGGATGGAAGAGTACAACGAAATGAACGATATTTTTGGAGAGCTTCTTCAGGCCAAGACAGAGTCAAATATAGAACATCTAACTGCAGATCAAATAGAAATTTTTTATATGGGATGTTATGATATAGATTCTTTCAGAAGAAGTTTTTTAGAAGGTCCTACACTTGAAAGATATATGGAAGACCCTGCTATAATAGAGTTAATTTCACAAGATGAAAAAGAGCTGTTAAAATATGCAATGAGATGGGTTAAGAAAAAACTTTTTGAAGGAGGCTGCTTAGCCTGTGGAAGTGCCTGTAGCACCAAGTAAGATAAATAAGCTTAAAATAATATTGTTTGCAGGATTATTCTTTAGATTTGGCCTCGACCTTATGGCAGAACTCATTTTATATAAAAAGCGTAAAAAATATCCAGAAAGGAGATAACCAATGTCATTAAAGGCGTATATCTTGATTAATACCCAGATTGGCAAGACATCAGAGGTCCTTAAAAAATTAAAAGAGATGTCAGAAATAAAACATCTTGATATTATAATGGGACCTTATGACATAATAGCCCAGGTTGAAACAGACTCTCATGATTCGCTATCTCACATAGTAATGCAAAAGCTGCAAAATATTGACGCTATTAAACACACTATGACTTGTACAGTTGTTAATCTAGAAGACGTCAACTAAACATTAATCCCTTGGAACTTCCATCATGCGTTCTACTGCCTTATAGGCCCTTTTTCTTGTCTCTTCTGGCACCTTTACCACTGGTCCTTCTTCTCTTAGGGCCCTTAGGATGTCTATAAGGCCTGTTTTTTTCATATCTTCGCAAATCATGTCTTCCCAGGCAGGATAAAACCTTTTATCTGGATTTTGTTTTTTTAAAGGATGTAAAAGTCCTACTTCTGTGGCAACTATAAACTCCTTTTCATTAGATTCCTTTGCGTATTTTAGCATGCCGCTAGTACTTCTTACAACGTGAGCAAGATCCAATACCTCCATTGGACACTCTGGATGTGCCATAAGAATAGCATTTGGATATTTCTCCATTGCCTGTTTTACTTGCTTGACCTTTAAGTCATCATGAATGGGGCAATAACCATCCCAGGCATAAATGATCTGATCGGTATGCTTTCTAACCCAGTTGGCAAGATTTCTATCGGGAGTCATTATAACCTCTTTGCTCTTTGTCCACTTAACAACCTGAATGGCGTTTGCAGATGTACAACATATATCGCTCTCTGCCTTTACCTCTGCAGTTGAATTTACATAAGTTACAACTGGCACCCCTTGATATTTCTTTTTCATATCTTTTAACTGGGTAGCATTTAACATATCTGCCATAGCACAGCCTGCATCCAAAACAGGGATTATAACCTTCTTGTCAGGGCAAACTATGCTTGCAGCCTCTGCCATAAAATGCACTCCGCAAAAGACTCTTATATCTGCATCTGTCTTTGAAGCCTGAATACTAAGGGCAAGAGAGTCTCCTGTAAGATCGGCAATATCTTGGACATCAGGAACCTGATAATTATGAGCAAGAATTATTGCGTTTTTCTCTTTTGCAAGCCTTTTTATTTCATTTATGAGCCTTGTCTTATCTTCCATAGCCTCCCCTTTCATTATTCAATTTTAAAGACTTCGACACCTTTTGGCGGTTTAAAATGAAAAAGCTCATTAGACAAGCCTTTATTAACTTTAATATTTAAAAATTCTATAATTGTCTTACCACCCATCTGATCTTCCAAAATAGTCTTTTTGACAAGAAATGATTTAGGATCAACAAAAAGAAAAAGTACCCTTAACTGCGGTATTTTTGTCTTTGGTCTTAATTTAAGCTCTAACAACTGATTGTTTTCCTTACACTCATCAACAAAAAAATCTCGCCTTATGTCTCCCTTTCCAAAGAAAAAAGCCCTGCTCAGCTTTGATGACAAAAACCTATCTCTTGAAAGCACACTGACTTGTTCAGCCTCTTTCTCATACAAATATACATTTTTATCACTTGTAACAATAAGTTGTTCCTCTGGTTCCTTATAATCCCAACGCATTAGATGAGGTCTTTTAAAATAAACCCTTCCTGTAGCGTTTATTCCATTTGGATCTCCTAATGTAAAAGTAGTCTGCTTAAAAGAGGCTGTTATGTCAAAGGTCTTATTGTATCTTTCCTGCAAAGAGTCAATAATCTCTTGGACTTGGCAAGGGAATACAACAGATGCCTTTATTATGAGGATCAATAAAAAAGAACAAACAATAACAGCAATCTTATTGGCCTTCATAAGAATCCTTATCCTTTATTTATTATGTTAAAATATTTGTCTGGTAAATTATCTGGAATTGTAGGAACACTAGAAAACATTGGCTCATGAAGCGGAAGTATTATATCTGCCATTTCCTTTAGCTCTTTTACAATATCATAGGCCTCGTAAGTATTTACATGAGTACCAGGAGGGATAACATCCATTTCCATTCCAGTTATGCTATTTGGAGGAAAAAAATTTTCAAGAATGGTACAAAAACCACTTATTGCAGCGATACCTTTGTCAGTTTCTATTAGCACAGACATGCCGCCGCGGGTATGAGCAGGATGATGCACCATCTTAATGCCAGGAACAACCTCAAATTCTTCTTTATTAATATGTTCCATCCGCCCTTCTTCGTCTAACTCCTGAATAAAGTCTGCCATATACCTAAAATCAAGTGGATGAGGATTGTAACATGAATCAAATTCTAATTCATGTGCAAAAAACCTGGCATTTATGCATTTAAAATCATTTTCACAGTGATCATTGTGAAGATGGGTGTGAAGAACAAGGTCAATATCAGCAGGTTTAAGACCCCATATTTCTAAACCTTGCTCAAAGGTATGTATCTTCCCTCCAATTGCATTTTCCCTATCTTCAGACTGTATTACCCCCAACAGTCCAGTATCTATCAATATGGTTGAGTCTGCCCCTTCCACATACCACATAAAAATTGGGATGGTATATTGCACACCATAATCGTGCTGATAAGTCATCATTCCTTTGTCAAAGATCTTTGTTCCGACAACTATAGGATGTATCTTATAAGTAGCCATAAGTTCACCTCTTCTAAGATATTACACCTTTAAAAACATAGAGATTTGGTTTAATTTTCACTGTCGTACAAATTGAGTTTAACACTATTGCTAACAGGAGTGTATATAAAATGATTATCATAATGAAATCAGATGTTGATCCATCAGGTCCAGAAGTAAAACAGTTACTTGATTATCTTTCTCAATTCAAGGACATTCAAACAAGGTCATCTGGCATCCGAGGTGCCATGAGAGTTGTTAATGAAATATACCTTATTGGTCCTACCCATCACATTCCTACAGAAGTTATTGAGAGGATGCCCGGTGTTGAAAAAGTTGTTAGGGTCTCGAGCAAATACAGACAAATTGGCAGACATGGCGGACAGCTTGATGATATTGGTTTTGTGTATAATGGAGTTGAGTTTAGCCAACAAAGCTTTTCAGTATTTATTGGGCCGTGCGCTGTTGATACCCCAGAAAATGTTGAAACAGTATTTAGAAATATGAAAAGAGTTGGCCTTGTTACATGCAGAATGGGCGTTTATAAGCCTAGAACTAGCCCTTATGACTTTCAAGGGCACGGTAAGGCCTGCCTGCCATGGCTATTTGAGCTTGCAGGCAAATATGACATTAAAGTCATTGCAATGGAGGTGCTTAAGGAAGTCCACATTGAAGAAATATACAACGCCCTTGAAGAGGCAGGAAGGCCAACAGGGGTTATGCTACAAATTGGCACCAGAAATGCTCAAAATTTTGAACTACTAAAGGCTGCTGGCTCACAACAAGAGTTTCCTGTGCTATACAAAAGGGGAATGGGGCTCAGTCTTGAAGACTCACTTAACGCATGTGAATATATTGCAAGCGAAGGAAATAGAAACATAGTATTTTGTCTAAGGGGAGTTCAAACAAGGCTTGGCAATCCACATAGAAACCTTGTTGATTTTGCACACATTCCAGTTATCAAAAGACTTACAAGGCTTCCTGTTTGCATAGATCCAACTCACTCAGTTGGCGGAAAAGATAGGGCACCAGATGGAATTTTAGATATATTCCATGCAACAGCCCAAGGTGTTATTGCAGGAGCAAATATGATACTCGTTGAATTTCATCCACGCCCTGAAATGGCACTGTGCGATGGTCATCAAGCCCTGACGATGCAAGAACTCGACTACTATTTGGCTGATGTGGATGCAGTAAGAAGCTGCTACAAAAAACGTATAGAACTTGCTCAGCAGGCACTTTTTAAATCGTGGCAGGACAATGGCTAGGAGGAAAATACAATGAATATTCACTATATAATGCATGTACCTTTTGAAGATCCAGCGGCTATATGTGATTGGGCAAAGAAAATTGGTGCAAAAGAGAGTTATTCAAGGTTGTATGAAGATGTAAACTTTCCAGACATGGAAAATTTTGACCTCCTTGTAATAATGGGCGGGCCAATGGGTGTACACGATGAAGATCAATATCCATGGCTTAAAGATGAAAAAAGCTTTTTACAAAAGGCAATAAATGCTGGCAAACCTTGCCTTGGCATCTGCTTAGGCGCTCAACTTCTTGCAAGTTGTTTAGGTGCTGATGTATATAAAAATCTTTATAAAGAGATTGGATTTTTTCCTGTTTCTTTGACACCTCTTGGCTGGAATTCGCCAATTTTTGGCAAGATGCCTGCCACCTTTACAGCACTTCACTGGCATGGCGATACTTTTAAAATACCAAATGGCGCACTTCATATTGCAAGTTCATCAGGATGTGCAAATCAAGCCTTTGTATATGAAAATAGAATAGTTGGCTTTCAATTTCACATTGAAACTACAAGAAATAGCCTTGAAAACCTTATAAAAAATAGCGGTAATGAACTTTTGGAAGAAGGAGAATACATTCAAAAACCAGATGAACTTTTAGATGAAAAACATGATTTTAATGGCATGAACGAAACATTGTTTACTTTTCTAGATAGCTTTTCAGATTACTTAAAAAAGGAAAAAATCATAAAACAATGAGTGCTAAAAGCCGTTTTAAAACGATTGAGGAGCAAGTAGAGGAACTTTTACAAAAAGGGCTTAATAAGGACCAAATAAAAGAAAAATTAAAAGATCTCGACTCAGATGGAGAGTTAGAATTTTATTTAAAAAATATCCCTTATCCTGCAGATAAAAATAGATATCTCTTTTTAAACATTTCCCTATTTATAACTCTCCTATATATCACTTTAAAAAAACTCTATTTTGCACTTTCTTTTGGCCAGCTCAGCATTGTGATGTTATTGGCATTGGTAGTGCCAACTGTAAATATTTATATCTTGCGAGAAATTATGCGATTTAGAAGAATTGGGTATCTTTTTTGCTTAGTACTTTCTGCATTATCTTTGATTAATGCAGAGAACAGGGCGTTTCCTGAAATTGTATTAATACCTATTATGATCTTTTTGTCAGGTTTTTTGTTTTTTAAACTATTTTATCAATATGAAAGGCACTTAAAGGAGGCTTAAATGAAAAGAAACAAGTTTTTATTATTTTTAGTCTTGGCATTTTTAACCATATTTTATGGCTGTGCTAGCCAGACTGGCTGGCAACCTGTTGTTGATCCATACAATGACCCTAGAGCTGCCTATATTAATCAAGATCTGATGGAATGTAAAATGCTTGCCCAAAGAGTTTCTGGTTATACACCAGAAGAGGCAGCTAAGGGAGCTTTAATAGGAGGTGCAGTTGGAGCTGCTGCAGGGGCAGCTATCGGTGCCGCAGTTGGAGCACCTGGGAAAGGAGCCGCTATTGGAGCTGCTGCAGGTGGCATTGGTAGCGGTACATATAAAGGGCTAAGTGCCGAAGAGGCATACAAAAGGGCCTATATAAACTGTATGAGAAATAGAGGTCATAAAGTATTAAATTAAGCCTAACCTAAAGAGGCCCTAACCTTATTAGGTCAGGGCCTCTTAATATTAATACCTTGACAATAAAAAATGCCCCAATTAGTCTTTTTAATATTCCCGTCTTTACCAATCTATTATTGGAGAGGAGTACAATTTTATAATGTCTGAAAATACCCTCTTAGATGTATATCTCTTTTTTATTTTCCCAAAAAATTTTGTGCCATAATTAAGATATAACTGTAAGATCTATAAAATTCATATGTTAATCTAAACTTAGTATTAGGGGGTAAGATGAAATCTCATAGCAAGTCAAACAAGACAGTATTTGTCTCCATCATCCTGTTTATGATTTTATTTTTATCAGGATGTCAAAAAGAAGAGCCTGTTAAAAAGGAGGAGATCCAAAGGCCTGTTAAAGTAATGACGGTTAAAGATGCAAGCGAAGTGCTTACCCAAGGTTTCCCTGGAATTGTAAGGGCATCTAAAAGGACGATCTTGTCTTTTAAAGTCTCTGGGCCCCTTGTAAAGTTACCAGTTGAAGAAGGCCAACATGTCAAAAAAGGGGATCTAATCGCTCAAATTGATAAAAGGGACTTTTTAAATGCCCTTAAAGAGGCTAAGGCACGTTATCAAGCAGCACAACAGCAATTTATGCGCTACAAAGAGCTTTACGCCAAAAGACAGGTCTCAAAAGCGGATTTTGACAGATATTTAGCAGCAAAAGAAGTAGCCAAAGCAAAATTGGAAGATGCTAAAAATGCCCTTTGCGATACGACTCTAGTTGCCCCTTTTGATGGAGTAATTTCAAAAAGATATGTTGAAAACTTTTATAAGGTGAAGGCAAAAGAGCCAATTGTTAATCTCCAAGACATTTCAAAAATCGAAGTAATAATAAATGTCCCAGAACTTATAATGGCATCAGTCCGTCAAACCAACTCAACAAAGGTATTTGCAAAATTTGACTCGATTCCTAAAAAAGAATTTCCGCTGAAGCTAAAGGAATATTCCACTGAAGCAGATCCAGCTACACAGACTTATGAGATGATTTTTACAATGGATCAACCAAAAGAAGCCGACATACTGCCTGGCATGACAGCAACGGTTATTGCTTATTTTAAAGACACTAAACAAAAATATATTGTTATTCCTGCCTTGGCTGTATTGGAAGCGCCTGGCAATAAATCTTATGTATGGGTATATGATCCGAGTGCTGGGGTTGTTCACAAAAGATTTGTAGAAATAGGCGAACTTAAAGAGTCATGTTGCATAAAGATTACCCAAGGCTTAAACCCTGGCGAGATTGTTGTAGTAGCAGGAGTGACCAAACTTAAAGAAGGCATGAAAGTAAGGCCCTGGGAGCACCAAAAGGAACAATTTTAGGGTTTAGTTATGAATATTGCTGAATTTTCTATAAAAAAGAGTGTAATTACCTGGACATTAACCTTTGTCATGATAGTCCTTGGATATTTTGCCTATCAAGGCCTTCCAAGGTTAGAAGATCCTGAATTTGCCATTAAGGAAGCTGTTATCTTAACCCCTTATCCTGGTGCATCTCCAAAGGAAGTCCAGGAAGAGGTAACAGAGGTAATTGAGAAGGCATGTCAGGAGATGGGTCAACTTAAAAGAGTTGAATCATATTCCATGAGAGGCATGTCTCTTGTCCATGTAATTATAAAAGATAAATACAGGAAAGATATTCTTCCGCAGGTCTGGGATGAGCTTCGGAGAAGAATGGCCGACTACGAACACGAGCTTCCTCCCGGAGCCGGACCTATTACTGTTAATGATGATTTTGGCGATGTATATGGTGTTTATTTTGCCCTTGTTGGAGACGGCTATACCTTTGCAGAACTTAAAGAAGTAGCGGAGCTTCTTCAAAGAGAACTCCTGGTTGTTCAAGATGTAAAAAAAGTCGAGCTATTTGGTCTTAGAAAAGAGGCTATTTATGTGCAGATGTCAAGGACTAAAATGGCAGCCCTTGGCATTACTCAAAACGATATATTTAATGCACTTAAAGCAAAAAATCTTGCTGTTGACTCTGGGAGAATAAAATTTTCTACCCAGTATTTAGCCATTAATCCCACAGGTGAATTTAAGTCAGAAAAAGACTTTGAAAATCTCTTCATTGCCTCAAAAGGCGGAAAGTTAATCTTTCTAAAAGATGTGGCTACAGTAACAAGAGGTTATGTTGATCCACCTCAAAAAATTTTAAGGGTTGATGGCAAGGAAGGAATTGGGATTGCCATTTCCACTGTGCTTGGCGGAAATGCAGTCACAATGGGCAATGCAGTGCTTAAACGTTTGGATCAGCTAAAGGGGCAGATCCCAATTGGCATGGAATTAAAAGAAATATCCATGCAGTCAAAATCCGTTACAGAAGCAGTAAATGGATTTGTAATAAACCTACTGGAATCTGTAGCCATTGTCATTGTAGTGCTTGCCATATTCATGGGCATAAGATCTGGAATGATTATAGGCTTTATACTAATCCTTACAATTGCAGCAACATTTGTGGTAATGGGATATTATCACATTACACTTCAACGAATCTCTCTTGGAGCCCTTATCATCGCCCTTGGTATGCTAGTTGACAATGCCATTGTAGTGGTGGATGGCATGAAAAATAAAATGAAACAGGGAGTAGATGGGCTTCAGGCTGCAAAGGAAATTGTAAGCCAAAATGCAATGCCACTTCTTGCTGCCACTGCAGTTGCAATTATGGCCTTTGCCTCAATTGGAGGCATGTCAAATTCAACTGGTGAGTATTGCCAAACACTTTATTATGTGATTTTGATTTCTCTTTCCCTTTCCTGGCTTACTGCTGTTACAACCACTCCTCTAATTACTAAAAAATTTGTACTGAGCAAAAAGGAATTAGCTGACAGCGCAGGAGGCCAAGAGGCATATGGAGGCAAATTCTATAAAATTTATAGAACCTTTCTTAGCTATGCCATTAAGTTTAGATGGGTGACAATCGCTATTGTAGTTGGGCTTTTTGCTCTTTCTGTTTATGGCTTTGGATATGTAAAGCAACTGTTTTTCCCTGCATCAACCAGGCCTCAATTTATGGTTGAATGCTTTTTTAGAGAAGGAATACACATTCTTGAAACAGAAAAGAAAATAGAAAAAATAGAACAATATCTAAAAAAACAGGAAGGTGTAACAATGGTTGCCTCTGCCATTGGCGGTGGGCATCCACGATTTTTGTTAACCTATTCAACACCTGTTGAAGGAGCGAATCAGTATTCAAGCATACTAGTTTCTGTAAAAGATTACAGAATGATAGATGGAATGATTGGAAAGATTCAAAAGGATCTGGAAGACATGTTCCCAGATGCCTGCATAAATGTAAAAAAATTCAATCTTGGTCCTGCTACAGGAGGCAAAATCCAGCTTAGAATAAATGGCTATGATCCAGAGGTATTAAGAGAGTTGGCACAAAAGGCTGTTGAAATACTGAGAGCAGAAGGTGCAAAGGCAGTCAGAACAGAATGGGGCGAAAAAGTCAAAGTTCCCGTTCCTATTATTGCAGAAAATAGAGCAATGGCCCTTGGAATAACAAGACCAATGATAGCCAAGGCCATTGAGGCCAATTATTCCGGAGCAACAGTTGGTGTGTATAGAGAAGGGGTAAATCTTATTCCAATTATAGCCAGAGCCCCAGAATCAGAAAGAGATACCATTGAAGACCTTAAAGAGATCCAAATTTATAGTCCTGTTGCTAAACGATATATCCCAATTATGCAGGTACTAAATGGTATTGAAACAAGGTGGGAAAATGCCCGACTTTCACGCTGGCATAGACGACAAATGATAAAAGTACACGCAGACCCTAGAGACGAGCTACCAGCAGAACTTATGGCAAGAGTCAAACCAATAATAGAACAAGCCCTTGGAGTGGATTTGGCTGCTTACAGAGGGAAACCACTTCAGGAAGGTGAAAAATGGACAGCCTCAACCATCCCTATAAAATATGACGACATAATCCCACTTAAAGGCAAAACTGGTTACTTTATCGCATGGGGTGGCGAACTGGAAGACTCATCTGATTCCCAAAAACAGCTTGCTGCAAATATACCAATATATTTTGGCATGATGATACTTATAGTAATTTTTATGTTTAATGCCTTTAGACAGCCTCTTATTATCTGGCTCACAGTACCTCTTGCTTTAATAGGAGTAACGGCGGGACTGCTTCTTCTAAAACAACCCTTTGGTTTTATGGCCCTTTTAGGTCTTATGAGCCTTTCAGGAATGCTTATAAAAAACGCAATAGTGTTAATAGACCAAATAGACATAAATATCCGCTCAGGCATGAAAGGCATGGATGCTATCATTGAATCAGGTGTATCAAGGATGCAACCTGTTATGATGGCAGCACTTACTACCATGATGGGAATGATACCACTATTCCAAGATGCCTTTTTTGTATCTATGGCTGTTACAATAGTATTTGGCCTTGGTTTTGCCACCTTATTAACCTTAATATTTGTACCAGTGCTATATGCCACTTTTTTTAAGATCAAATGATAAAGCCTAGGAGTTTAAATATGACCGGCCTTTTTCGATTAGTATTTATTTTTGTAATTTTTACAGGGCTTACAGTTTCAAAAGGCCTTTGTTTAAAGAGCTGCAATGTAGATATTGGCCCTAAAAAAGTAAGGATAGGGATTCTAACTGATGGACTGACACCAAAAGATAAATCGTTAGTGCAGCTTTACAAAAAAGAAATAGTAAATGTATTCGAACCTGAAATTCAAGTTGAATTTTGTAAGAACTGGATAATTTCTGCCAAAGGTACATTAAAAGGAGCAAAAAGAGGGTTAAAGAGGCTGTTAAATTCTAATTGGCCTCAAATGATCCTTACACTTGGCGTAATCTCGTCAACTGCCGCTATAAAATATAGGAATTTAAATAAACCTGTTATTGCCCCATTTATACCTGCCTTTCTTCTTAAAAAAAACGGCAAGATTCAAATAAAAAATTTTGCCTATATTGATGCGGTCTATTACTTAGAAAAGGACATAAAGACTTTTAAGAAAATTACACCCTTTAAAAAATTGGCAATAGTTCTTGATAAAAGGGAATACAATCTAATTAAAAACCTCAATATTGTATCAAAAGAACTTGAAAACAGGCTCAATATCAACATTCATCTTGTTTCTGCAGATTCATCAGCCAATCAAGTAATTGATAGTATTCCAAAAGAGGTCGAAGCTGTTTTAATAGGTCCACTTTTTCATATTAATGAGCCAGAAGAAAAAAGACTTTACAGCCTTTTCATCAAAAAAAGATTACCTGCTTTTGCCCTTTGGAATACTCGGCAAGTTCAACTGGGACTCCTTGCATGCGTTGAAGACAAAGATAAAGATCTCTCCATTGCAAGAAGAAGTGCTGTTGCCCTGTTAGATATACTTCATGGACAACCGCCAGAAAAACTAAAGATAAAGTTTGTAAGAACTCAGCAGCTAACCATTAATATGGATACAGCAAGAAGGCTTAATATTTATCCAAGTCTTTTGATACTTACTGGTGCAAACCTGTTAAACAACAAAGAAGAAGATATAAAAAGAAGACTAAACATAAAAAAAGCTGTAGAAGAAGCGATTGAAGCCAATCTTAGGCTTCAGGCAGCACGTGTCTCAGTAAGCGTTGAAAAATATAGAGTAAAAGAGGCCATGTCTGCTCTTCTTCCAAGAGTTGACATTGAAACAGGCTATAGGGCAGTGGATCAAGACAGAGCCAAGTCTGCCTCTGGCCTTAGTCCAGAAAGGGCATGGACAGGGTCTGCCAAAGGTTCTGTGCTTCTTTATTCAGAAAAAAAATGGGCACAATTTACAGCTCAAAAGCATCTTGAGCTTGCCCAGCAAATGAGGCAGCAAATAGTAAAACTTGACATCACTTATGACGCATCTGTAGCCTATTTAAATGTTTTAAGAGCAAGAACTATTGAGCGCATATATAAGGAAAATCTTGATCTTACAAAGGCAAATCTTGAACGGGCTCAAATAAAGGTTGCTACCGGAGCGGCAGGCCCTGATGAAGTTTATAGATGGGAATCTAAATTTGCATACGACAGAAGATCAGTTCTTTATAAAGAATCTGAAACCATGGATGCCATGCAGGCACTTAATAGGATCCTTCACAGACCAATTGATGAGCCATTTATTCCAGAAGAAGCTAGCCTTAAAGACCCATTATTCATAATGGGAGATAAATTCTATTTCAAACTAATGGAGAATCCCATTTATTTTAGAAAATTTAAGGCTTTTGCAACTAAAGAAGCAATGAAATTCAGACCAGAGCTTCATGCAATATCTTATGCCATTAAGGCAAAGGAGAGATTACGGACTGCTGCAAAACGTGAAATTTGGCTTCCTGACTTCACCATCGACTGGAAAGTGGACCAATATCTTGCAGAAGATGGACACGGCAGAAGAGAAGGAACTTTATTTGATGACACCGACTGGAGCATTGGTGTGTTTGCTAGAATTCCACTTTTTGAAGGAGGTAAAACTGTTGCAAAGGCCGGGCGGCTTCAAGAAGAGGTTTCAAAACTTGAGATAGAAAAAAATGCACTCATAGAAGCAATTACCCAACATGTGCTTTCAGCAATCAACAAAACAAGGGCATCTTATCCATCAATAATTCTTACCAAAGATGCAGAAGAAGCTGCCAGAAAAAATCTTGAGTTAATAACTGATTCCTACATTCATGGGATAAAAAATATTATAGATCTTTTAGATGCCCAAAACCAATATTTAAATGCTAGACTCGATTCTGCAAATGCTGTTTATAACTTTTTAATTGATTTTATGGGGGTTCAACGGGCAATGGGTGAATTCTTTATCTTTATGCCAGATGATATGCGTATCCAATGGATGAATAGAATAAAAAATGAGTTAGGCTTAAATTAGAAATAAAACTGAAAGGAGATCTTTTATTATGAAGCATGTTTTTTTTAAATCAACTTTAGCATTAATCTTTTTAACTACCATTTTTATGGGAAGCAGCATTGCCGCTGATGCCACACTGAAAATTCTTGCACCGTGGCAAGCAGGCGGCAAAGTTTACAAGATTGCACCAAATAAGGTTAAAGTAGTAGGGTCCTTTGATGGAATCATGTATATCGACAGTGGCAAAGGAGATCTTGATGCAGCACTTTTTATGTGTCCTGGTGTTCAATATATAAATCTTGACACTAAAAAGGCCGAAGTTACAGCAGACTGTGTTATAACAAAGGGAGATAGTAAGATTGCATATGCTACCATTACAGCCTCTGGATTGATGGGTGCCCTTAGTGGAAACTTTAAGATAATTGGCGGAGAAAAGAAGTGGAGAGGAATCTCTGGAGAAGGCAAGGTGGTTATTAGAACTGCACTTGGCCAAACGGCTCTAAATAAAAAATCTGGTGAAGTAATAAATGCTGCCGCTGGTCTTGCTGTATGGCCAGCATTAAAAGTTAGCCTCCCAAGATAATAAATAAATTAAGGGCTCTTAAAAGGGCCCTTATTCCTTAATACTTGCAAACACTTTTTGGAATCTTCATGTTACAAGAAAATAATCACACTTTTTTTGAGCGATTTCTACACTCTCAAACCTCAGGGAGTATAGTTCTCATAATTGCAACTGTTATAGCTGTCTTTTGGGCAAACTCTCCTTGGTCAAAGCTGTACTTTGATCTTTGTCATCTAAACATAGGAGTTGTTATTGCAGAAAAAACTTATAAAATGGGGCTTGCCCACTGGATAAAAGATGGGTTAATGACCCTTTTTTTCTTTGTGGTTGGCCTAGAAATAAAAAGAGAGGTGCTTCTTGGCGAATTATCGTCTTTTAAAAAGGCCTCTTTGCCGGTGCTTGCTGCAATTGGCGGCTGTGTAACTCCTGCTCTAATTTACTTCTTCTTTAATCCGTCAGGGCCAACAGCTTCAGGCTGGGGAATACCAATGGCAACAGATATAGCCTTTGCCATTGGCATACTCTCTCTCCTTGGAGACAAGGTACCTACAGGATTAAAAATTTTTCTTACAGCCTTAGCAATTGTAGATGATCTTATTGCAGTTCTTGTAATTGCGATATTTTACACAGAAGATATTAACTTAATAAGTTTATTAATAGCCTCTGGATTCTTATTTCTTTTTTATGTTGCAGTAAAACTAAACGCCAGACGCCCGCTATTCTTTCTGTTTCCTGCCTTGGGAGTATGGATAAGCTTTATGTTTTCTGGCATTCACGCCACTGTAGCCGGCGTTTTAATTGCCCTTTTAGTGCCTATTCGACCAAGAATTGAGCCAAGCGAATTTTTTCAAGCACTTAAAAATTATTATATATCCCTCAAAGATATGGGCGAAATTACTAAAGAAACCTTGGCAACAAACAAAAACCAATGGCTTTTAGTGGAAAAAATTTATCTTACTGTTGAAGACATGATTCCATCTGGAGTATATCTTGAAAAACACTTTCATCCAGTACAGGCCTTTGTTATTTTGCCACTTTTTGCACTCTTTTCAGCAGGTGTTACTATAACTGCCACCATGATCTCACACTTTCCAGGAGACATAAGCCTTGGAATAATCGGAGGGCTGGTTATAGGGAAGCCAATTGGCATTATCTTTTTTAGCTGGCTAGCCATTTTTATAAAAATAGCAGATATGCCAGAAGGGGTTAGGTGGTCATATATCTTTGGAGCAGGCCTTTTGGCTGGAATTGGCTTTACAATGTCGATTTTCATAAGCGAGCTTGGCTTTAAAGATCTTGCTCTTATAGATGAAGCGAAACTAAGTATTTTTATAGCCTCGTTTCTAGCTGGAATTTTAGGATTTTTATTTTTAAGATTTTCTTTAAACAAAAGATATGAGAATTAAAATCCCTATAAGATATAGCTTTCACAATTTACTTATATGGCTTTTGATTTATCTTGTTGCCTCCCCATTTCTTCAGGCTGGAAGCCATGCATCTTTACTACTCACAGCATTTATCTCTTTGGTCTTCTTCTTTGCAGTATGGACAATTCAAAAATATCAAGGATACTTTAAGATATCATTAATATTACTTCTTTTAACATTAGGTCTATTGTGGTCATCAACCTTTAAAATAATATCATTTCCGCCACTTATGTATTCTATCATATCATTATGCTATTTACTGGTTCTAGTATTTACATTTGGAAAATTTGTATTTAGTGCAAAAGTAGTTGACTCAAGTCTTATTTGCGCAGCCCTTTGTCTTTATCTTTTAATTGGCATCATTTGGGGGATTTGTTATGAGGCGCTTGAAATTATTTATCCTGGCTCTTTTCAAGGGGCAGCGATTAATTCATCCCTTTCATCTGTTGAGATTAGACAAAAATTTACCTATTTTAGTTTTATTACATTAACGACCTTAGGTTATGGAGATAT
Source organism: uncultured Desulfobacterales bacterium (assembly GCA_964392885.1). GTDB lineage: Bacteria > Desulfobacterota > Dissulfuribacteria > Dissulfuribacterales > QOAL01 > JAADCZ01. Next base: position 16,425 of record CAYMRT010000178.1, read on the forward strand.
TACTCCCAAATCCCCTCAGGCCTTTGCCCTTTGCCAGACAGAGGCTATTATAGGCCAATTTTTTATGGCTGTGCTAGTTGCGCGCCTTGTAGGCATCCAAGTAAGTCAACAGTTCTCAAATAAAGACCATGAAAGATAACATTACAAAAGACTTACTTCTCTGTCCTAACTGTGATCTTGCAATAAAACCGCAACCTGTTAAACCTGGCAATGTACTTATATGTCCCAGATGCGCTACTCCAATACTAGCACCAGTAAACAACAGCATTGAAAAAACACTAGCCTTAAGCCTTACAGGACTGATTTTATTTATACCAGCTATCTTTATGCCTCTTTTAACATTCGATGTAATTGGCCTTGAATCATCAGGAAGCATCTTTGATAGTGCCATAGCACTTTTATCCTCTGGATTCTATTTCACAGGATTAGCAGTGCTTCTTACAAGCATCATTATTCCAATAACTAAGCTTTCCATACTCTTTGTGGTATCCTTTCAGCTTTATGTAAATAGTGCTACAAAAATTACTGCCCTTTTATTTAGATTTTATAAACACATAGATGAATGGGGAATGCTAGAAGTCTATATGATAGGCATCTTAGTCACCATTATAAAAATGTTACATTTAGCAAAAATTCATTATGATATAGGCTTTTTTTGCTTTATTGCACTACTGATTGCTACAATCAGTTCATCTTTATTTTTAGATTCAAACCACTTCTGGGAAAAAATCCATGAGCAAAGAACTAAAGGCAGAAAGCTACAAAGCTAAAAGCAATTACCCTAAAACAGGAAAAGAGTTGGGCCTTGCACTTTGTCATGACTGCCATCTGGTAATTGATATGTCTAATCAGAAAAAACAGCATGCCATATGCCCTAGATGTTTTGCATCTGTGCATTTCAGAAAGCCAAACAGCATCACACATACTTGGGCGCTTCTTATAACTTCATTTCTTCTGCTTTTCCCAGCAAATCTGCTTCCTATAATGAAAGTAGAATTTATGGGCTCAACAGATGCATCAACTATAATGGATGGGATTATTTATTTTTTTAAAGAAGGCTCCTATGGCATTGGATTTGTTATTCTTGTAGCAAGCATCCTTGTACCACTTTTTAAGATAATAGGAATTTGCCTGATACTTTTATCTCTTCACTTTAAATGGCAAACCTGGCTAAAGCACAAAACACTTATGTTTAGATTTATAAAATTTATTGGACGCTGGTCAATGTTAGACATATTTGTAATTGCTCTTCTTACTGCCTTGGTAAATTTTGGTTTTTTTACAACTATTCAAGCAGCACCTGCAGCACCATTTTTCTGTATGGTGGTCATTACTACAATGCTAGCAGCAGAAAGATTTGATACGAGATTAATCTGGGATTAGCTAGATACAGCTCATATAACCAATGAGGCAATGATTATGCAATTAAAACAGCTAACCCCTAGTCATTTCTGGCATATATAGCGTAAAAAACCAAATTTTGGCATTTGACAAAAATAGGCCTCTGTTCTATCTTGTTAGCCATTGTTGGGGCATTTACCCCTGCTGGTCCCTCTGTACCATCTCCAACAAAGACGACCAACATACCCACCTCCATCCTTCTTTAAACCAGCAGGGGTTTTTTTATTCTTTTTGCTTGTCTTTGTCTTCTTCTCTGGCAAGCTTTGATAAGTACTTTATTTCCTTATCAACAAGATAAAAAAGCGTACCTTCTGGATAATTACCTTTTTCGTCAATCTCGCCTGCCTTAAGCCCTGTTAATATTTCAATACCTTCTTCAACGGTTTCTATTGACCAGATATGAAATCTTTCTTTTTTTACAGCCTCTATTACCTCATCTTTTAAGGTAAGATTCCTTACATTTGCACTTGGGATTATCACACCTTGGGTACCTGTCAACCCTTTTGCATGACAAAGATCAAAAAAGCCTTCTATCTTTTCTGTAACGCCTCCAACAGGCAAAATTTCCCCTTTTTGACTGACAGCTCCAGTGCAAGCAATATCTTGTCTTAAAGGTATTTTTGACAATGCAGATAAAAGCGCAAAAAGCTCTGCACTTGAAGCCGAATCTCCATCTATCATGCCATAGCTTTGCTCAAAACATATGGTAGCAGTTAAACTTAAGGGCTTGTTGTGAGCAAATCTAGAACGCAAATATCCTGCAAGTATCATCACTCCTTTGGTATGAATCTTCCCGCTTAATTCCGCCTCTCTTTCAATATTTATAACACCTTCTTTACCTAAACTGATATTTACTGTTATTCGAGAGGGCTTACCAAAGGTTGTATCTCCCAAATCATAAACTGCAAGACCATTTATTTGGCCCACTGCCTTTCCTTCTGTTTTTATCTTGATTATCTCTTTAACCAAAAGCTCTTGGAGATGCTCTTGATAAAGAGCTGAACGATATTTTCTCTCTGATATTGCTTTTTGTACATGAAGATTGTTTATAAATGGATCTTTTTGTTTCTCTGCCCAAAAATTTGCTTCAATCATCAAATCTTCAAGGTCTGTTATCTTTAAAGAAAGCTTTTCCTTTGAGTGAGATAATTCTGTGGCGTATTCAATTAACCTCGCAACACCAGAACGATGAATGTCTTTGAGTCTGTTCTTTTCCCGCAAATTGGAAATAGCCCTTATAAGCTCCTTTTGTCTTTGAGCATTATTGTCTGTTTCAGTGTCTAGATGTGACTTTATCTTAAAAAGCTCTTTAAAATCCTCATCATAATTGTAAAGAAGCTGATATATGATTGGATCTCCCATTAAAATTATCTTTACATCTAAATCAACCGGCTCTGGTTTGAGTGTCTTTGTAGTAAAGAGACCAAGTTGTTCACCAAGATCTTCTATTTCGAGCTTTTTAGTCCTAAGGGCCCTTTTTAACGCCTCATAAGCAAAAGGTTTTTTTAAAAGATCAACTGCCTTTAACAACAAAAAACCGCCATTTGCCCTATGAAGGGCACCTGCTTTTATCATGGTAAAGTCTGTAAAGAGTGCCCCAAACTGTGCCTGTCGCTCTATTACTCCAAAAAGATTGGTATAGCTTGGATTTGCCTCAAAAACAAACGGCCTGCCTTTAGCCTTTGAATTGTCAACAAGCACATTAACCTCGTATCTTGCAAAACTAGGAGTCATGCCCGGCATAGGAAAAGGGAGCCCTGGCATAGGGGCCTTTTGAGGCAAAAAGTCTTTAAAATGAATTACAACATCTTCAAGCACATCATCAAAATACTCTTTAAGCTTTGGATATCTTTCATATTTTCGTTTTAAAGGATCAATGAGGATCTGAGCTGTCTGACGGGCAACTTGCCTATCCAGCTCTTTAAGCTTTTGCCTTACCTCTTGCTCAAGCTGATGGACCTGACGCATGGTGGCGCCCATCTCTCTATGTAGTTCTTCGCTTTTGCGCTTTAATTCATCTTGCTCTTCCTTTGTAAGGCGATTTATTTCTTCAGGAGTTAAAGGGCTGCCATCTTCTTTGGCTGGAATTACCATCATTCCTGTAGGATCAGCCTGAAGTAGAAAATTTTTGGCTCTAACCTTTTTATCTAACTCTTCAAAAGCCTCAGTGCGCCTTTTATTAAATTCTCTAATAACCTCTTCCTTAGATACAAGATAGGTCTCACCTTCAAAGCTTTTAGGCATATGAAGCTTTAAGTTATCGACAAATTCCATCATGTCTTTTTTCAGTTGAATGCCAAAGCCCTTCTCTAACTGCACTGCACGAGGTACATCAGGATTTTTAAAATTATAAATGTAACAGAGATCTCTTGGGGTGTGATCTTCACTTTCAACTAATTCCTCAAGCTTTGAAATAGCTAAATCTAGAGCACCTGCTTCTTGAAGACCTGCTACATAGCAGTTAAATCCTGCATTTTTAATCCCAAGTCCAACGTCTAGTGCCCTTTCAGCTCGTTCCTGTGCAAAAACACTTGAATGACTTGGGGCATATTCACTGACAAATTCAAAATCTAATTCCTCAGAATCTACAAACAATCTCAACTTATCTGCTGTTAGCTTCTCCATTTTATATACCTTCCTAACCTATCCTCTTTACTCCCAGATGTTTATAGGCCTTATCTGTTGCCATGCGTCCTCTTGGCGTTCTGTGAAGATAACCTGCCTGCACAAGAAAAGGCTCATATACCTCCTCAATTGTATGACTGTCTTCTCCAATAGTTACAGCAATTGTATCAAGCCCAACAGGCCCTCCATTAAATCTATTAATTATTATAGAAAGAATTTGTCTATCCATTTTATCAAGTCCTTCTTTGTCAACTTCTAGCATGGATAAAGCTTCATCTGCCACCTCTTTGGTAACGACCCCTCCCGCCTTTACTTCTGCATAGTCTCTCACCCTCCTAAGCAAACGGTTGGCAATCCTTGGAGTTCCTCTTGAACGCCTTGCTATTTCAAGCGCACCTTCCTGATCTATTTTGACTTTAAGGACTCTTGCAGAACGAAATACAATCTCTTTGAGTTGCTCATCTGTATAAAAATCCACCCTTAATATCACTCCAAACCTATCTCTAAGAGGTGGAGATAAAAGCCCTGACCTTGTAGTTGCACCAATCATTGTAAACCTTGGCAAGTCTATCTTTATAGTTCTAGCACTTGGACCTTGCCCAATTATCAAATCCAACTGAAAATCCTCCATTGCTGGATATAATATCTCTTCTACAGAAGGACTTAACCTATGAATCTCATCTATGAATAAGATCTCACCACTTTGAAGATTTGTAAGTATGGCAGCAAGATCTCCAGGACGCTCTATTACCGGGCCAGATGTACACCTAATTCCAACCCCCATCTCTTTAGCAATAATATGAGCCAAAGTGGTTTTGCCAAGACCAGGATGACCATGGAGAAGACAATGATCAAGAGGTTCTTTACGCCTTTTGGCAGCTTCAATAAAAAGAGCAAGACCTTTTTTAAGTTCTTCCTGGCCAACATAATCTCTAAGCCTCTGTGGCCTAAGAGTTGGCTCTAAAAACACATCTTCTTCTTGCAGTGACGGTGATAAAGGCATAATTATCTAACCTTAGATAAAAGATTTAAAGAGGCCTTAATTAAATCATTTAGTCCAATATTGCCCTGACTTGCAAGTACCTGTTTTACAACACGTTTTGATTCTGCAGGCTTATACCCTAAATTTAAAAGTGCAGATACAGCATCATCTACTATCTCTTCAGAAGGCCAATAACTGTCCTGAGCAGACTTTCTCTTTCCCGTTTCCACACTGGCGTTTTTCTTATTAAGAAGTTTGACAGCCTTTTCTTTAAGATCAACACAAATTCTTGCAGCAGTCTTTTTACCTACTCCATGCACTGACCGCAACCGGACCGGGTCTCCCCTTGAAATATCTTCTAAAAGAGAGCTTGGTGACAAAACTGAAAGGATGTTTAATGCAACACGCGGACCTACTCCAGACACCTCAAGAAGCACCTTAAAAAGCTCAAGCCCCTCTTTGTCCATAAATCCATAAAGGCTGATGTGATCATCCTTTATTATCAAATGCGTAAATATAGTTACTGTATCATTGTTGGGAGATAAAGTGCTAAGACTTGTCTTTGGCATCTGTATTTCATAGCCAATTCCATTTACTTCAACTAAGACAGTGGAATCATCTACTTCTATTATTTGCCCCTTGATAAAGCCAATCACCTGACATCACCTTGCTACATTTATAGAAATAAACTTTGTTAATTGCATGCTTTGAATATGACAAAGAGCCACCGCCAAGGCATCTGATGCATCTTTCGGATATGTCTTTTTAAGATTTAATATAAGAGATACCATATGCTGCACCTGTTTTTTTTCAGCCCTGCCATAACCGACCACTGCCTTTTTAATTTCAAGAGGTGAATATTCATAAACAGGCAGACCGCTATTTAGAGCTGCCATAATCAGTGAAGCCCTAGCGTGTCCTAACTTTAAGGCTGATTTTACATTCTTGGCAACAAAGACGTCTTCAATTGCAAAGGCAACAGGTTTAAACTCATGTATAATATTTGAAATCTCATCATATAGATATTTTAGTTTTGCTGGAAAGGCTAGGTTTGAACTGGTACGTATAACTCCTGCATGAACTACCTTTAAATTATTGCTGCCTTTCTGCCAGACAATACCAAAACCCGTTGCAACAGAGCCTGGATCAATTCCAAGTACAGGCCCTCTATTGACCATTAGGCTACCTTTTGAAGGATCTCTTCTGGAATATCAAAATTGGCATATATATTCTGCACGTCATCATTTTCTTCAAGGGCATTCATCAATGCAATTAGTTTTTGAGCCTGATTTTCATCCTCTACCTTTACAATATTTGTTGGTACCATAGTAACTTTTGCAGAAAGAAGCTCAAGCCCCTTATCTTCAAGGGCCTTTTTTACCTTTGAAAGCTCTTCTGGAGCTGTCTCAATCTCCCATTCGGTGCCACTGTCTTTTATATCATCTGCCCCTGCTTCAAGACAGGCATCCATTAAAGTATCTTCATCAACCTTATCTTTTTCAACAATTATCAATCCCTTCTTTTCAAATATCCAGGCAACACTTCCTGGCTCACCCAAATTCCCTCCCCTTTTAGCAAAAATATGCCTTACCTCCGCAACTGTTCTTTGACGATTATCAGTAATAGTCTCAACTAAAACTGCAACGCCGCCAGGACCATAACCCTCGTAAGTAACCTCTTCATATGCGACACCTTCTAATTCACCTGTCCCCCTTTTTATTGCCCTTTCGATATTGCTCTTTGGCATATTTTGGGCCTTAGCTGACTCAATAGCAGCTCTAAGCCTAGGATTTGCAGCAGGATCTCCACCACCTAATCTTGCAGCAACAGTTATTTCTTTGATAAGCTTTGTAAAAATCTTTCCCCTTTTTGCGTCTTGTGCTGCCTTTTTATGCCTTATTGTGCTCCATTTTGAATGTCCAGCCATTTAATGCCTCCAAAATTATTTTTCAATAATTTAAGGGGGTAAAATTTTATCAAAAACGGCTAATCTTTTCAAAAAACTCTTGAAGATCTCTTTTCAAAAAATTTTGTGCCTTTTTAAGATTCTTTTTATGTCTTAGCCATACCTGTTGCCTTGCATTCTTCTCTATAAGCTCAGATACCTTCCCCTTTACTCTATGCCAGAGATCTCTTTCAAACGCATCTTCAAGCTTTACAAGATCGTCGGGATTTTCACTAAAATTTTTCACTAAATTTGGGAAAGTGATCTTTTGAAAATATACTGAACCCATGCCTACAACAAGCAGTAACCAAATAATCGGCCACAAAAGGGTGTCTATAGAAAAATTCCCAGAAACAGTTGAAACAACAAGAGGATCTGAAGGGTAACCTAAAAACAAGTTCATAACTAAGTCGCCCAAAATAAAGGCCAAAAGTGCAGAAATTCCAACTGCCTTACCAAAGCCCTTTAATTTCTTTGTAAAAATGGATTTAAAACCATCCATAGCCTTTATAATAAGAGACAGCTCTCTAACAGACTTATCCACTTCTTGTAACATATGAAAAAGACGCATTCTTGGTGCATCTAAAAAAGCCTTTTTAAGTTCTTCTCTTTCCTTATCCCATATCTCAAATCCTTGCGGGATCTTCCTGCCAGGTATCTTGGCATACGTTAAATAAATTCTTGGGATGTCCTTTCTGCCTGTCATTTGAGACAGATTCCAACAAAGCGTTCCATATGCCCTAACCAAATCCTCAAGGTTAGCACACTCATCTACCCTATTCATTACAAAGGCAACCCTGTCTTCCCCTGTTGTAGCAGGAAGGGTAATTCTTATCACCTGATATGTCTCTTTAATAGTCCCGGCCTTATGCGGATCAAACATTAGCACAATTAAGTCTGCAATCTTTGCAAGCTCCCCTATTACTCCTAGGTAATCATATCCTCTATCTTTTTCCGTAACAGAATCTAGCATGCCAGGGGTATCGATAATGGCTATGTCAGCCAGATGTTCTACATCTACCTTTTTCATAACAAGATGAGCTAGAAGTTTTTCTCCAAACCTGCGCAAGCATCCAAAAGGAAGCCTTTCATCGCTAACTATAGAATTGCCAGTCAAGTCTCCTGGTGCTTCTCCTGCTTCCGGTGCGGTAATGATGGTAAAACTGTCATCTGTAGGTGCCTGACCAGTTCGCTGAATATCCATTCCTAAAAATTCATTTATAAACGTTGATTTACCAGAAGAATAATTTCCAATAACAAGAACAATCGGTTTCCATTTTAATGGGGTAAGGAGTTCTTCTATGCTACAAAAATAACTGTCATAGATTTTACCCAACCTTTCAGGCAAAATACGCTCGATTTCCCTTTTTAACTCAACTGCACTTATATTACCTGCCATTTTGGCTACTCCTTGGTATTTAGCTTTTAGGATTCTATAAACATAAAGATAACTTGCAATGAATTTTTTTTAAATAGAATAAAATACAAAGAAGAGATTTTTGAAAGGGAAACTTAAAGAATTATTACAGAACTATGGTGCGATCTCGTCCCTGATTTTTAGCCATATAAAGGGCTTTATCCACCCGTTCAAGGGCATGTTCTATATCTTCCTTAGGCTCAACTTGAGTTACTCCCAATGAAATTGTTAATTGGATATAATTACCTGAAGGATCTATTACAAACTTATAGTTTTTAACCTTTCTTCTTAAACGTTCTGCTAATTGGAAAGCCTCTTCTTTAATAGTATGGGGAGCCATAATTATAAATTCTTCTCCACCATATCTATAAATTGAATCAGAATCTCTAATCATTTCCTTCCATATGTTAGCCAAATTTTGGAGGATTTTATCTCCTGTCTGATGGCCATATGTGTCATTGATCTTTTTAAAATGATCAATATCGCACATTATAAGTGAAAGGGGATAATTATATCTTCTAATCTTTGAAAGTTCTTTTTTTAAATCTGCTTCAAGGGCCCGCCTGTTAAAAAGATTTGTAAGAGGATCAATTCTTAATCTACTTCTCAATTCATCTATTATCTTAGCTTGCTCATTGATCTTTTCTTCTGTTTCTTTAGTCTTTGCCTCAAGGGTCTTATTTATTACTAATAGTTTGGCTATATCTTCATAAAAGATATTTTCTTTATCTTTTTCATCTAAAGATTGTAGGGAATTTTTCATATCGCTTACTTGCTCTTTAGTTACCTGGACAAAATCTTCAACTGTATCCTTCACGCCCTCTAAAATATTTTCTGTATCATCCATAAATTTTTGAAGCAGTTTGTAGGTAGTTTCATCAAAATTGCTTTTTTGTCCAATTAATAAAGTAAGATTTTGGGATTTTGCCACATGCCAAAATTCCTTAGAATATACGTCAGGCCAAGGTAAATTGCCCTTGTTGACCAAGTTTTTTAAAGCTGTTCTTGCAGTATGAGCCACTTGCTCTGCCAGCTTTTTTTTGATACTTGTTTCGCTTTCCATTTAATAATCCACAAACAAAGTAGTAGACACTTATCTATACTTTTATATCGAAAAATTAACCAATTCAATAAAAAAGGGGGCATTTGCCCCCTTCATCTAAGCTAGATTATAGCCATGGGCTAGAAGCTATAGCTTATATACCCCATAAACAATGAGGTGGTTGAACCCTGATCGCCATATACATAAGGCTCATTGTCATCAAAATAATAAAGGGTGTAATTTAAGGTTAAGCCTAAACCATTAGACATCCTATAGGTTGTTCCAATATTAAAGTCAAGCTGTTTGTACTCAAGATCTGAGTACTTATCGATAGAATTTAGATAAGCCACATCGTAAAGATGAGGCATATCTGGATTTACTGCTGAGACATCAAGATCTAACTTGGCATCGCCGGTTGGATACATGCTGTCAAAATTCAACTCGCTAATATTTCCACGGCCAATAGTAAATGCCAAATCAGTTGTAAAGCTCCAATTTGGTAAAATAAAATAGGAGATGTTTGCGTTGATGGTATGAGCCTCTGTCCTATAATCCATATCGGTATGTTCGGAACCAAACTGGTCCGTTGTAATGAAGTTGCCTCACCCATCGTAGATGGCTATACAATACTGTGACTCGTATTTGTCATACATATATGTATAGCCAGCACTTACAACTAAGTCTTTAATAGGCGTAAGAGTTCCACTAAAACCAGCAACTATAAAGTCTTGCTGCCAATCGCGTCCATCCACATCATCATTTTGAGCATATTTATATTTTATGAAAAAGCTAGTATTTAACATGTGGAGTGGATGCCAATGGCTCTTGAGTTGAATCTCATGAACTTGACTCGGTAAATTTGAACGAGCAGCAGTTCTTGCCCCATAAATTGCGGGTTCATAAGCTCTTTCAGTTACATAAAGGCCTGCAGGGAGTCCTGCATATTCACCATAACTACCATCTGGAGTACACTCAGCCTCATAAAGCATGTAAGGATCATCTATATACTCAAATTTATAATCAAAGTCGAATTTGAGATTATGATTTACACGCCAATCTGTATTAAGGCTAAATATGTGCTCTTTGGTTGATTCGGTAACATTGTGATGTTTATAGTTATCTCTCTTTTCACGCTTAAACTCATATCCAGCAGCAAGCTTTAGCCCTCTCATTATACGCCATGTTATATCTGCACCAATTTCATAGGTATTGCTGTCATAACCAGAGTAGCGAGTTTCTTCTTCTTCAAAATAAGACCAACCGCTCTTGGAAATATAACCCTCAGACAGGGTTACTCCGCCACCAGGGGCTCCTGAAGGATTATTTCTTACATTCTTTTTAATATCGACATTGTCATTGTCTAGCTCTTGATATTTTCCAAAAATATTAATGGAAATCGCCTTAGTAATTCTGCTATGAAAGCGGGCATTAAAAATGCTGCTGTCAAGGTCAAGCTCTTCTCCATATTTGCCAGCAAGTATGTCATAAGGATCATCAACAGATTTATTAGTAGCCTCAGAAAACACATAGTTGGCTACGAAGGTATTGTTGGCGTTAATATCCCAACGGAACTTACCCTTATAAGTATCTTTAGTTGAGTCAGGGGTGCGGCTATAAGGCAACTCACCAGTAGTGCGATCGTACTGGAGCCTGTTTAAAAACAACCCTTTTCCTTTTAAACCGTTATAGACGTTTGTTAAGTCTTCATTGTCTGCTTCAAATTCCCTGTGCATATAGGCAAATTCAAAGGCCATTGTGCCAACTCTTAAACTCAGCTTTGGAGAAAGATCATTGGTCTTTTCATTAATTTCCTGGGCCCTAGACACTATATGACATGCCAAACACTTGCTGTTTGTCATTGCCTGCTTATGGCCCTTTCTCTGCTCATATCTATGATTAAAGCTAAATTTAAGTTCGGGAATTTGTGGAATATTTACCTTAAACTCCTGATTCAAAAGGGATCTTTTTATCTCAAACATT
>CAYMRT010000179.1:0-1548 GCA_964392885.1 uncultured Desulfobacterales bacterium
GAAAAGGTGTTACACTGTGTCAAATCTCCACTTTTGAAGCCATGCATGAACCACTTCATTCTTTGCTCTGATGTACCATGTGTGAAGCTATCAGGAACAATATAACCCTGTCTTTTTTTCTGCAAGGTATCGTCTCCTATTTGACTTGCAGCATTTAGTGCTTCCTGTATATCTCCAGGTTCAAGGTAATTTCTAGCATAGTGTGCCCAAATACCGGCAAAGCAGTCTGCCTGTAACTCAACTGGAATTTGGAGATGATTGGCCTTAACCTTGTCTCCACGTCTCATGGCCTGTTGTTGCAATTGATGGATCTTATCTAGTATGCCTAAGATATTCTGCACATGGTGCCCAACTTCATGTGCAAGGACATAAGCTTGGGCAAAGTCTCCAGGGGCGTTGAAGGCTTTGGCCAACTTGTCAAAAAACTCAAGATCAAGATATATCTTTTCGTCAGCAGGGCAATAGAAAGGACCTACCTGAGCACTGGCAAAGCCGCATCCACTGTGAGTAGCACCCCTGTATAAAACCAGAACTGGCATCTTGTAGGAATAGCCATAACGGGGAAGTATCTGCTGCCAAATGTCCTCAGTAGTGGCTAAAACCTTTTTCATAAAGATTGCTTGCTGATCATCATAAGCATTATGTACTGCTGGCCCAGGACGACTTTGTTGGAAAAGGACCAAGGGATTGAAGCCCATGAGATAAGCTCCAACGCCAACGGCAATTATTGCCCATCCAAACTTTGTTCGGAGAAGCATTCTTATGACAGGCCAAAGCATAAAAAGTATTTGGGCTGGATTACCCCCTCCAACTCCTCTTTGAAAACGCCTGTCTTCTACATTCTGACTCTCCCTTTCATTATCTAAACGCATAACACATTCCCAAAGCCAAAACGTTATTACTGCTAGTTTCTAGTTTTTGCTGTTAAAAAACTGTTATTGCCTTGCTAGAACCTCCATCTTCCCAAAATATTATAAACAAATACTATTTGGGGGTCATCAGAAAAGTTGGGAAAATCAGTGGAGGGAGGGGGCTGGCAAATAATGTAAACAAAGATTTTTGTGCTCCTAGGTATTACAATATCGATAGAATTTTTAGAAGATATTCTGAAAATTTTGGTCTATTATGGTGTCTCTTGTCTGGTTTTTGAAATTAGAAATAAAGAACTTCTAAAAAACTTTAATAAACTAAACAAAACGCTACCAATCTTATTAAAAAACACCTAAAATTAAGACTATTACTAATTACAAGCTAACAACTATATTCTGCAAGTCTTTTAAGAGAATAGATTCCAGAGAGTCCAGAAATGGGTATGGGACGTTTGGCTCTACGACAACTAAAATACTCTTTGAATCTCTCATAACAGGATAATACAAAATCTTTTGTGCCTATTATCGCACTGTTTGAAAAATAACGACTACGATATAAAAAACGTCTTATACTTGACTCTTTTCCCCCTCCATTATGTTTAAAACCTGCCTTCTCATACACAAATTTCTTGTATGCATTAAGTGCACTGGAGTCATCACTAGATCCAATAAAATCAAA
>CAYMRT010000180.1:0-7905 GCA_964392885.1 uncultured Desulfobacterales bacterium
TAATTCATGGATTTTAGTCAGGGGCTATAAATTAGGGAAAAAGTCATCATGACTGGGGTATATTTCCCCTTATGTATCTTGGTAATACTTTTGCGGTAAAAGTGTTACTATTATTGTGCAGAAATATTAATAAAATTCACAAAATAAGAGTCTTGTACAATTTTCTTTTTGAAAATTTTCAGGTTGGCCTGTTATTTGCTTACTTCTTATGGCCTTACAGGGCTGAATCGGTATTCATTTTAGGGAGGAGTCATGTCAGCAAAGATCATTAGTGGAACTGAAATAGCAAAACAAATTAGAGAAGAGCTTAAGCAAGAAGTGCAGGAGCTAAAGGATAAGCACGGAGTTACTCCAGGGCTTGTCACCATTTTAGTAGGTGAAAATCCTGCTTCTGTTTCTTATGTAACAGCAAAGCAGCGGACAGCCCATGATTTAGGTTTTTATTCAGTTCAAGATAATCAGCCAGAAGACATTTCTGAAGAAGATCTTTTAAAGCTTATTGATAAATATAACAATGATCCACAGATTCATGGAATCCTTGTTCAGCTTCCTCTTCCAAAGCATATTGATGAAACCAAGGTAATAAATGCAATTAATCCTGATAAGGATGTTGATGGTTTTCATCCAGTTAATGTAGGAAGGATGGTGATTGGAGAAAAGTGTTTTCTCCCATGTACCCCTCATGGGATACTTGAAATGTTGATTCGCACTGGTGTGGAAACCAGCGGAGCAGAGGTTGTGGTAGTTGGAAGGAGTAATATTGTTGGGAAGCCAATTGCCAATCTTATGTTTCAAAAGCGTGAGGGTGGTAATGCAACGGTAACTATTTGTCATACAAGAACCAAAGATATGGCCTTTCATACAAAGAGAGCAGATATATTAATTGTTGCAGCAGGAAGGCCAAAGGTCATTACTGCTGATATGGTTAAGGAAGGAGTAGTGGTAATTGATGTAGGTGTAAATAGAATCGGAAAGACCCCAGAAGGAAAGGCCATTCTTTGTGGCGATGTCGATTTTGATGCAATAAAAGAAAAGGCTGCTGCTATCACCCCTGTCCCAGGTGGTGTTGGTCCAATGACAATTACTATGCTTATGAAAAATACAGTTCAGGCAGCCAAGCAATTTGCTGGATTGGCCTAATTGCAGGTCAACTAATTAGCTCAAGGAGATTTTTATGGATACCAGCAGAAGGTTTAAAAAGGGAAATGGTGGATGCCCAAGCATCCAGTGCGAAGCTAACCGTGAAGTACTTTGTAACGAGTGTTCTTCAGGTGTAATAACTGCAGCCCACAGGGTAAGTGCAAGGAGCACTGAGCCTTGTTTATTTGGCAAAGGTGGAACCTGTTGTAGAAATTGCAACATGGGGCCATGTCAGATTATTGAGGGCGTTGATGCCATGATTGGTGTATGTGGTGCAGATGCTCCAACTGTGGCAGCAAGAAACTTTGCCAGGATAATTGCAGGTGGCGCAGCTGCACACATGGATCATGGTAGAGGTGTCGCCCTTGCTTTTTTGGAAACTGCCAGAGGTGAAACTCCATATGAAATTAAAGATGAGGTAAAGCTTCGTGAAACCGCCCTTAGGATAGGTATTGATCCAACAGATAAGTCAAAGACCGATCTTGCAATTGAAGTTGGAGAAAAGCTTGTAGCAGAGTTTGGTCAGCAGTCAGGAACCCTTGCCTTTATAAGGAGAGCACCAGAGCCAAGGCAGGAACTATGGGAAAAGTTAGGTGTATCTCCAAGGGGAATTGATAGAGAAGTTGTTGAGCTTATGCATCGTACTCATATGGGCGTTGATCAGCACTATGAAAACATACTTTTGGGTGCTGCAAGATGTGCCTTGGCAGACGGCTGGGGTGCTTCCATGATTGCTACTGAGCTTTCAGATATAATGTTTGGCACACCAGTTCCCATTCGTACTAAGGTAAATATTGGAGTTCTTAAAAAAGACGAAGTTAATATCACAGTTCATGGACATGAGCCAGTTCTCGCAGAAGCCCTAGCAATGGTGGCCAATGATCCGGAGATTGTTGCAGAGTGTAAAAAGGTTGGGGCAAAGGGTGTAAACCTTGCTGGCGTATGTTGTACTGGAAATGAGATATTGATGAGACGCGGCCTTCCAATTGCAGGAAGCTTTGTGCAACAAGAAGTAGTTCTTGCAACCGGAGCAGTAGAGGCAATGGTGGTTGATGTTCAATGCATTATGCAAGGCGTCTCTCCAGTTGCTGGCAAGTATCATACAGCCCTTGTTACTACCTCTGAAAGGGCGAAAATGGAAGGAGCAACCCATATTCCATTTCATGAAGATCGTGCTCTCGATGTTGCAAAGGAAATAGTTAAGCTTGCCATTTCACGTTATCCACAGCGTGGCAAGTATTTTATCCCTCAGCACGAAATGGATGTTGTGGCTGGTTTTAGTCACGAGACTATTAATTATATTCTTGGTGGTCGTTTTAGAGCCTCTTATAAACCACTGAACGACAACATAATAAATGGTCGTATAAAAGGAGTTGCTGCCATAGTTGGATGCGATAACTATAGGGTTATGGATGAGGTTCATGTAGAACTGGCTAAAGAGCTTATCGCTAACAACGTTTTAGTGTTGGTGACTGGTTGTGCAGCAACTGGAATGGGTAGGGCAGGACTCCTGTCACCAGAGGCAATGGAGATGGCAGGAGATGGACTTAAAGAGGTGCTTGAGGCAGTTGGTTGTCCTCCTGTTCTCCATATGGGTTCATGCGTTGATAACAGTCGCATACTAATTGCCGCCACAGAGATGGTGAAGACAGGCGGTTTAGGGAATGACATAAGTGAGATACCTGCTGTTGGTTGTGCACCTCAGTGGATGAGTGAAAAGGCTGTTTCTATTGGTCAATACTTTGTGTCAAGTGGTGCTTATGTTGTATTTGGCCCTAATTTCCCAACTTCAGGTTCAAAGATTGTTACTGACTTCCTTTTTAATAAAATGAACGATATTTACGGCGGATGTTGGGATGTGGCTGAAGGTGCTAATGAATTTGCAAACAAACTCATTGACAAGTTAGATGCTAGAAGAAAAGCCCTTGGTCTTGATAAGAAGCGTGAGAGAGTGCTCTTTGATATGGCCATGAGGCGCGAGTTAGACTCTGGCATACCAGGAATGGGTTGTGCACCTGGTGGCCACTAATTTTAGGAGTTAACTCCTTAAAAATCTTAATAAAGGACTTGGAGTTAAGATAATGGCAAAAAGTGGTGCAATTTTAGTCCTTGGGGGAGGAGTTGCAGGGGTTCAGACAGCCTTAGATTTGTCTGAGCTTGGATATTATGTATATCTTGTAGAAAAAAAGGCATCAATTGGTGGGGTAATGGCTCAACTTGATAAGACATTTCCCACCAATGATTGCTCTTTGTGAATTCTTGCCCCAAAGTTAGTTGAGGCCGGTCGGTCTCCAAATATTGAAATAATAACAAATGCTAAGTTAGAAGCCCTTGAAGGAAAGCCAGGCCAATTTGTGGCAAAGGTTTATCAGGAGCCTCGTTATATTAATGAAGACCTGTGTACTGCCT
Organism: uncultured Desulfobacterales bacterium; assembly: GCA_964392885.1. Taxonomy (GTDB): domain Bacteria; phylum Desulfobacterota; class Dissulfuribacteria; order Dissulfuribacterales; family QOAL01; genus JAADCZ01. The sequence continues at coordinate 3,550 of CAYMRT010000180.1, forward strand.
GTGGCATGTGTACCATGTATTGTCCACGGCCTGTGGTTGATACCTACAACGAGCGTTTGGAAATTACTAGAGCTCCTCATATCGACTATGCTCAGGCAATTCCTTCAAGTTACTATATTGATGCAAAGGCTTGTTTGAGGGTCAATTATGAGACGTGCAACTTGTGTGCTCAGACTTGTACGGCTGGAGCAATAGATTTTACACAAAAGCCAAAGAATTTGGAGTTAAATGTTGGTGCAGTAATTCTTGCTCCTGGTTTTGGAAGAGTTGATGACGAGGTACTTGAGAAATTTGGATATGGAAAATATCCAGATGTACTTACATCGTTTGAGTTTGAACGGCTAACCTGTGCTTCTGGCCCTACAGAAGGTCATATTGTTCGTCCTTCAGATCACAAACCCCCAAAAAAGATTGCCTTTTTGCAGTGTATTGGCTCAAGGGATGAAACTTGTGGCAATGGTTACTGTTCATCGGTTTGTTGCATGTATGCAATTAAGGAGGCTTCTGTTGCTAAAGAACATGAGCCAGATCTTGACATCTCTATATTTTTTATGGATGTCAGGACAATGGGTAAGGGGTTTGATGAGGCTAGAAAAAGGGCCCAGGAGAAGTATGGGATAAACGTAATAAGAGCAAGAGTGCCGCGTGTTGATCAAGTAGATGGGAAGCTGGCACTTACATGGGTAACCCCTGATGGAGCCCATCATTCAGGCCTTTTCGATATGGTTGTTCTTTCTGTTGGCCTTGAATCACCTGAAGATGCAGAAGTGATTTCACAGGTGGCTGATATAGAGCTTAATCACTATAATTTTTGTAAGACATCGGTAGATGCTCCGCTTGCAACTTCAAGGAATGGAGTGCTTGTGGCAGGTGCATTTCAAGGGCCAAAGGATATACCTGAAAGTGTAACTCAAGCCTCGGGAGCTGCTGCAATAGCCTCAGAGCTTTTGGCTGATGCCAGAAATAAGGAGACAGTCACAGTAACTTTTCCAGACGAAGATGTTGAGCTTGAAAAGGAAGAGCCAAGAATTGGTGTATTTGTCTGTCATTGCGGTGTAAATATTGCTGGAGTAGTAGATGTAAAAGCAGTAAGGGATTATGCAGGGACCCTTCCAGGGGTTGTGCTTTATGAAGACACTCTTTATTCTTGTTCTCAGGATGCACTAAAAAGCATTGCTGAAAAGATAAAAGAGAACAGACTTAATAGAGTAGTTATTTCTGCTTGCTCTCCGAGAACTCACGAACCCCTTTTCCAAGAGACACTTCGATCAATTGGCCTTAATCCAGCACTTGTTGAAATGGCAAACATTAGAGATCAATGTGCTTGGGTCCATGCCCAAGAGCCTGAGGCTGCAACTGAAAAGGCAAAAGATCTTGTCAGAATGGCCGTTGCTAAGGCAAGACTTCTTGAGCCACTTGATCAGCCAACAGTTGATGTAACTCCAAGTGCCCTTGTTCTTGGAGGGGGAGCTGCAGGAATGTCTGCCGCTCTTTCAATTGCTGATCAGGGATTTAAAGTTGTTCTTGTTGAAAAGTCTAAAGAGCTAGGCGGAAACTTAAAAAGGCTGGGTTGGACCATTGATGGCCAGGATGCCAACAAGGTACTTAAAGAAATGGTTAAAAAGGTCAAGGCTCATAAAAATATTGAGGTTTTGACCGAAGCCAGTCTTGAGTCTATTTCTGGATATGTTGGCAATTTTACTAGCACTATAAGCAGTAAAGGCAAAACCGAAATGATAAACCACGGCGTAATAGTTATTGCGACTGGTGGCCGTGAGTATAAGCCTAGTGGATATGGTTATGGAGAAAGCAGCAAGGTGTTGACCCAGCTTGAGCTAGAAGAAAAGCTTTCTAAGGGCAAGTCTTTTCTAAAGAACGCAAGAAATGTTGTAATGATACAGTGTGTTGGGTCCCGTGGCGATGATATGAAACACTGTAGTAGGCTTTGCTGCACCCAAGCTGTAAAGAATGCCCTTAAGCTCAAGGAAGTGAAGCCAGATTTAAATATATTTATCCTTTATCGTGATATGAGGACGTACGGTTTCTTTGAGGATCTCTATAGAGAAGCACGAAATAAGGGAATTCACTTTATTAGATATACACCAGACAAAAAGCCAGAAGTCATAAAGCAGTCTAGAGGCATTAAAGTAAAGACCTTTGATCCAATTTTAGGTGAAGATCTTGATATTTCTGCCAGCCTTGTTGTGCTTTCAACTGGCATAGCTCCTGGCGAAAATGAAGAGCTTTCAAAGATTATTAAGGCTCCTCTTACATCAGATGGCTTTTTCTTGGAAGCACATGCCAAGTTAAGGCCAGTTGAAGTGGCAGTTGATGGCGTTTATTTATGTGGCCTTGCTCACGGGCCAAAGAGCCTTGATGAGTCTATAGCTCAGGCAAAGGCTGCTGCAGCAAAGGCTACAATTCCATTGGCTAAAGGTAAGGTAGCAGTTGCGCCTATTGTTTCCAGAGTTAATCAAGATGCCTGTATTGGCTGTGGTATTTGTGAAAGTCTATGTCCATTTAACGCCATCGCTCTTGAAAAGGTTGGCAAGAGGAAAAAGGCTAAGACTATTACAGCTTCTTGTAAAGGCTGTGGAATTTGTGCCTCCCACTGCCCAACCTTGGCAATCTCTATGGGTGGGTTTACTGATGAGGCAATAATGGCCCAAATCCACGCATTTTCTCCAGAAGGTTGCAAGGGCAAGGAGGAATAGTTAGTGGCACAAGAAAATGTTTCAATGAAGGAGAATGAGATGGCCCAAGAGGGTTTTGAGCCAAGGATATTAGGGTTTTTCTGCCATTGGTGTTGTTATGCCGCTGCCGATTCAGCAGGTGTATCACGTTACCAATATCCTCCAAATGTTAGAGTTATAAGGGTAATGTGTACTGGCAGAATTGATACGAGGTTCATCTTGGAGGCCTTTAAGTGTGGTGCTGATGGTGTCTTTACCGGCGGCTGACACTTGGGCGAGTGTCATTACCAGTCTGGTAATTATGAAGCAATGATAGTAGCTGAAACTTGCCGTCAGTTTTTAGAGGATTGCGGAGTTGACCCTGAGAGGATGAGTCTTGAGTGGGCATCTGCTGCAGAAGCACCTCGTTTTGTAGAACTTATAACTGGATATGTGTCTAAGATAAAAGATAAGGGGCCGCTTGGACAAGCTGATGGTGAGGAGGAAAGGCAGCGTCTTGTAAGACACCTTGAGGCTGGTGTTAAAGCGGCACAGGCAAGAAAACCTAGAACAGCCCTTGGAAACTTATCTAAGAGGCTTCATAAAGAAGGTGATTTCTCAAAAGAGGCTATTTCTGAAGGAGTAAAGACTAAGATTCTTCCAGCCCTTCGTTCTCAAAGGATTTTAGAAGAGATAAAGATGCTTATTAGTGCAGAGCCTATGAGTATAGAGGATCTTTGCAATGAGGCAAGGGCTGAGAAGGAAGAGGTGGAAAAACATCTTGCGTCTTTAGAGAAAAAAGGGTCTGTCAAAGAGCAAGATGGCAAGTGGTCTTTGGCTTGAATAATTTGATTATTAAGGAAAGGCATTATGACGGTTCAGGCTGCAAAATTAAATAAGAGTTTCGTTGAGGACATTATCCCACACGAAGGCTGCCAAAGTGTAGCCATGTGCTTTGCTTGTGGCTCTTGCAGTGGGGTATGCCCTGTTGAAAAGGTAGTTGATGAATTTGATCCTCGAAAGATTGTCCATATGGTTAATTTGGGGATGGAAGATGAACTTATAAATGGGCAAATAATATGGGCATGTTCCCAATGCCAGAGTTGTATTCCTGTATGTCCTCAGAATGTTAGATGTGCAGATATAATAAGGGCCTTAAGAGATGAGGCAGTCAAAAGAAAAGCCATAGATGAGCAAGCTTTAAAGGAACTTGGTCAGTTTGCTGTGGTAGATCCTGGAAAATGTGTTGCTTGTTTAACTTGTGTGAGGTTGTGTCCATTTGGAGCGCCTAATATCGTTGATGAGGGCTATGCAGTAATTGATCCAAAGCTTTGTCATGCCTGTGGAATATGTGTTCTTGATTGCCCAGCCAAGGCTATTGAACTTGAACCTTCTCTTGAGGCTAAGGGAGCTGGATTATGAGCAAGATTAAGGGATTTTGCTGTAATTATACATTGAGTGTAGATATAGATGCCCTTAAAGAGGAGGGTTTAGTACCAGAAGGGCTTGAGATATGTAGGCTGCCCTGCACTGGAAGATTAGAGGTGCCAGATATTCTAGATGCCTTTACAGAGGGGGCAGAGGCAGTATTTGTTGTTGGATGTCAGGTTGATAAGTGCCATAATCTGTCTGGCAGTTATAGGGCGTCAAAAAGGGTTAAATATGCAAAAAAGATCTTAGAGGA
>CAYMRT010000181.1:0-9916 GCA_964392885.1 uncultured Desulfobacterales bacterium
AGAGACTAGGATAGGGCAGGGGACAAAGATAGATAACCTTGTAATGATTGCGCATAATTGTACGATAGGCCCTCATTGCGCAATTGTAAGTCAGGTTGGTATCTCTGGAAGCACAAAGGTTGGATCTGGGGTTATGCTTGGAGGTCAGGTTGGCATTGTTGGCCACATTGAAATAGGAGATAGAGTAAAAATTGGTGCAAAATCTGGAGTCCCCAACTCTATTAAAGCAGGAGAGATTGTTTCAGGTATTCCTGCCATGCCTCACAGGAGATTTTTAAGGGTAGTTAATTATGTGAAGAGGCTCCCTGAGATAGTGAAAGAAATTAGAGAACTAAAGAAGCGTTTAGAAAAGGTGGAAAAAAATGGCTAGTGAGAATGTTTATGACATTTTTGAAATCCTAGATCTTTTGCCTCATAGATATCCATTTTTACTAATTGATAAGGTTACTGAAGTTGTGCCAGGTGAATATATAAAGGGTTTTAAGAATGTGACTATAAACGAGCCTTTTTTTCAAGGTCATTTTCCTAAGAATCCGATTATGCCTGGGGTATTAATACTAGAGGCAATGGCTCAGATGGGCATTTTTTTTGCCAAAAAGACTGCTCCAGATGAATTTGCAGATAAGCTTTTTGTCTTTGCTGGCATGGATGGAGTGCGCTTTAGAAAACCTGTACGTCCTGGAGATAAGCTAGAAATTGAACTTCATCTCGAAAAGAGAAAGAGACTTGTTTGGAAAATGGCAGGTAAGGCAACTGTAAACGATGAAGTAGCTGTAGAGGCTACACTTATGGCTGCAATTACATAAGGAATTTTAAATTTTATTTGGAGATTATATGAACATAGGCGAAAACAATATTCATTCAACAGCAGTAGTTGATCCAGATGCAAGGCTTGGAAACAACATATCAATTGGTGCTTATACTATTATAGGTCCAAATGTAACCATCTCTGATAACTGTAAAATTGGTCCCCATGTGGTAATAGAAGGTAAGACTACAATTGGTTCCAATTGCCAGATTTTTCAATTTGCGTCAGTTGGAGCAGCCCCTCAAGATCTTACTTATAAAGGCGAGGAGACCTCAGTATTAATTGGTGATAATTCTATAATAAGAGAATGTGTTACCATTCATAGGGGCACCAAAAAAGGCGGTGGAGTAACAAGGATTGGTACAAATTGCATGATCATGGCCTATTGTCATGTCGCCCACGATTGCCAGATTGGTAATGGGGTTATTATGGCTAACGCAGCTACCTTGGGAGGGCATGTTGAAATTGGCGATCATGCGGTTATAGGTGGGCTTTGCGCAATACATCAGTTTTGTAGGATTGGTTCTTATGCCTTTATGGGTGGAATGTCTGGCACTAATAAGGATATACCTCCATTTGTTAAGTATCAGGGGCAAAGGGCCAATTTATTTGGTATAAATGTGTTGGGGCTGAGACGGGCAAACTTTCCTAAAGAGATAATAGAGGCCCTTAAAGAGGCATACAGAATTGTTTTTGTTAAAGCGCAAACAATCACTGAAGGATTAGATGAGGCAGATGCAGCCTTTCCAGATATCCCTCAAGTAAAGGAATTCACTGATTTTATTAGAAACTCCAAAAGAGGAGTTCCTGCTGGCGAATGGAAGGAAATAACCTAAGGCTTCCTGAAAAGATAGGTATTGTATCTGGTGGCAGGAAGTTTCCCATCCTATGTGCAAAAAAGGCTTTAGAAAGAGGCCATAAGGTCTATGCTATATGCCATAAAGGAGAAACTTTAAAAGAACTCGAAGACTATTGCCATCAGGTTAAGTGGATTCATCTTGGCCAGCTAGGTAAAATCATATCATTTTTTAAAAAGAATGATGTAAGTACTGTCATTTTTGCAGGAACGATAAAAAAAACCAGACTTTTTGTAGATATAAGGCCAGATTTGAGGGCCATTAACCTATGGCGTAAAATGAAGGGGCATCTTGATGATTCCATTTTAAGAAATGTAGCTAGGGAACTTGAAAGTGAGGGAATAGAAGTTGTATCTCCAACACTTCTCCTTGAAGAACTACTTTTCCCTGCTGGAATTCTAACAAAAAAGAAGCCAAATAATCACGAGATGGAGGATGTGAAATTTGGTTATGAAATAGCCAAAAAGATCGGAAGCCTAGATATCGGGCAGTGTATAGTTGTTAAAGATAAGGTGGTACTTGCTGTAGAGGCAATTGAAGGGACGGATGAGACCATAAAAAGAGGGGGAGCCCTTGCACGTTCTGGTGCTATTGTAGTAAAGATTTGTAAGCCTGGTCAGGATACTAGGTTTGATTTACCTGCTATAGGTAAAGACACTATAAAAACCATGAGTGAGGTTAAGGCCTCAGTGCTGGCAGTTGAGGCAGGAAAGGCCCTTTTTTTTGACAAAGAAGATGCCATCAAGCTTGCAGATAAAAAAGGTATAGTCATTTTGGGGATTGAGTAAGGCTATGAAAGTAGCAGTAATCGGTGCAGGATATTTAGGACGGTTTCATGCACAAAAATATGCAAACATGCAGGGAGTAGAGCTTGTCGGGGTAGTTGATATAGATAAAAAACGGGCAGAGCAAGTTGCAGATGAGGTGGGGACAACTCCTTATACTGACTATAATGAATTGCTTAACGTTATTGATGCTGCCTCAGTGGTAGTTCCTACCACCCTTCATTATCAAGTGGCTAAGAAACTACTAAATTCTGGCGTTCATATAATGCTCGAAAAACCAATGACCACCACTGTTGAAGAGGCAGAAGAACTAATTGATATCTCTGAAAAAAATGGGCTCATAATGCAAATAGGTCATCTTGAGCGTTACAATCCTGCCATTGTAACCCTTGAAGAAAGGGTTACAAATCCGGTGTTTATAGAGGCTCATAGGTTGAGTGGATTTAAAAGCAGAGCAATAGATGTTGACGTCGTGCTTGATCTTATGATTCATGACATTGATATTGTGCTTTCTATAGTAAAAAGCAGAGTAAAAGAGATTAGGGCGGCAGGTGTTCCTGTTCTTACGCCAAGAATAGATATTGCTAATGTAAGAATAATTTTTGAAAATGGCTGTACAGCTAATCTTACGGCTAGTCGTATATCCCTTACCGATCTCAGAAGAGTTAGGGTTTTTCAGCCTGGATGCTATATTTCTGCCGATTGCACACAAAAGAATAACCTGATAGTAATTGCAGATAGACACTCAAAGGATTTAAGCTCCTCAATTCGTCCTGAGTTTATTACGCATGAGAACAAAGATATACTAGAGGCTGAACTTTTAGATTTTATAAATAATGTTATTAACAAAAAAAGGCCTAAAGTAGATGGCGTGGCTGGCAAACGCGCACTTAGTCTTGCTTTAGAGATAAATAAGGCTATTGAAGAGTCTCTTTCTTCATCTGACCTAGTCCATGACTGGAAATAAAAAGATATTTATTATTGCTGGCGAGGCCTCAGGAGATCTTCATGGTTCTGAGTTAATAAAAGAAATAAAAAAGATTGACAGCAAGGTTGAGATTTGGGCTGTTGGAGGAGATAAAATGAAAGAAGCTGGGGCAAATATACTTGTTCCCAGCTCTCGTCTTTCTGTAGTTGGTCTTACAGAAGTTTTATCACATGCCTTTCCTATAGTTTCCTCTTTTTTTACAATTAGAAGTTGCCTTAAAAAAGGAGGATTTATTCTCTTAATATTAATTGATTTCACTGAATTTAATATGTTAATGGCAAGGTTTGCAAAAAAAATTGGACTTAAGGTCCTTTATTATATTAGTCCTCAGGTATGGGCGTGGAGACAGGGGAGAGTAAAAAAGATAAGAAAATATGTAGATAAATTGGCAGTTATTTTGCCTTTTGAAAAAGACTTTTATAAAAGATATGGTTTAGAGGTGGAGTATGTAGGACATCCGCTTATAGATGTAGTAAAAGAGCCAGAAGACAAAGAGGAATTTGTAACAAGAGTTGGACTTAAAGACACGGAAACTCTAATTAGCCTCCTTCCAGGAAGTAGAAGGTCAGAGATTAAAAGCCTGTTACCCTTAATGCTTGAAGTTTCAAAAAAACTTACAAATGAATTTGATAAATTGAGATTTTTTGTGGCAATTGCGCCTAATCTTACTAAAGAAACCGAGCAGTTTATAATAGATCTTGTTAATAATGAAAAAGAGGATGGGCTTAAGATTTCATGCCTTAAAAATAGCACTTATCATGCACTTTCTTGTTCAAGATTTGCACTTCTTGCCTCTGGAACAGCAGCACTTGAGGCTGCAATTTTAAACTGTCCAATGATTGTACTTTATAAGTTATCTCCTATTACTTATTTTCTAGGGAGGCTTTTAATTAAGGTAAAATGGGTAAGCCTTGTGAACCTAATTGCACAAAAGCAAATCGTGCCAGAGCTTTTACAACATGATGCAAATATAAAAAAGGTGTACGAAGAGGCTAAAAGATATTTAGAAGACGACAAGTTATATATTAATACAAAAAAAGAATTAGTAGATCTTAAAAAAAGATTAGGGGATGGAGATGCTGCAAAAAAAACGGCAAAAATCGCCTTAGAACTTATCAATTAAAGGCTTTTTCAATAATTTTTTCTATCTTGTCAAATATCCTTTCTGCCACCTCTTCTTTGGGAAGTAAAGGCAACTCTTCTATATTTTCTTCTGTGTCAATAAGGTAAACCTTATTAGTGTCTGTATCAAAACCAGCTCCTTTTTCCATAACATTATTTGCCACTATAAGATCAAGCCTTTTTTCTTGAAGTTTTTTAAATGCGTTTTCAATTAGATTTTCTGTTTCTGCACAAAAACCAACAAGTATTTGATTAGGCTGTTTTTTCTTCCCCAACTCTTTTAGTATATCAGTTGTCTTTTTAAGCTCTATTTTTAAGGTCTCTTGGGATTTTTTTAACTTGTTTTGTAAAAAGGTACTTGGAGCATAGTCTGAGATAGCCGCTGCCATTATTATAATTTCCATATTGTCGCTGAGATTAAATACCTGTGAAGCCATTTCAGATGCAGTTTCAACTTGTAGATGCGGGATAAACTCTTTAGGTTCTTTTTTTGTTGGGCCACATATAAGTGTAAGTTGTGCTCCTCTCAAAAGAGCAGACTCGGCTAGACAAAAACCCATCTTTCCTGAGGATCTGTTTGATATAAATCTGATAGGATCTATGGGCTCCCTAGTTGGTCCTGTAGTAATAAGTACCTTTTTCCCTTTTAGTTTTTTGGGCCAAAGTACATTCTGTATATAGAATCTAACAGTGTCAAAATTAACAAGCTTGCCCTTTCCTTTATGTCCACATACAACTCTTCCATAGGTAGGTTCAATTATTTCATATCCATAACTTTTTAATTTGGCGATATTCTCTTGAGTTGCATGGCTTTCAAACATATTTGGATTCATTGAAGGGAAAATGAGTTTGGGGCCTTTAAAAGACAAAAAGGTTGTTGTTAAAAGGTCATCAGCCATTCCGTTTGCAAGCCTTGAGATAATATTTGCTGTAGCAGGAAGACAAAGAAGGACATCTGCCCAGTCTGATAGTTCGATATGTGGAATTAGTGTGGAAGAGTATTGATCAAAGAGGCTGCTAAAACAGTTATTTCCACTTAAAGCTGAAAAGGTAAGGGGAGATATAAACTTTTGGGCATTTTCTGTAAGGATAACCTTAACCTCAGCACCACTTTTTTTAAGTTCTCTTACAAATTCAGCAGCCTTAAAGGCCGCAATGCCGCCACTTACTCCAAATAATATTTTTTTCCCAAAAAGCGGCATGTATATATGGCTGCGGCTCCCCATAATAACTTACCTAATCTTCAAAAACTATTAATTCACTCATATCTTTCCTTCTTGATTTTTGATCCCTAGATGCGGGATAGCCAAGAGCAATCACAGCCATAAGCTCAAGATTGTCTCCAAGCCCAAGAAGCTCTCTAATTTCTTTATCACTTTTAATGATTTCACCTAACCAAACTGCACCAAGGCCAAGGCTATGAGCAGCAAGAAGCATATTTTGAAGACATGCCCCGATGGCCTGATAATCCTTTGTACTATGATACATTGCGTTCTTGTCTATAAAAACAGGCAGTAATGCCTTTGCACCTTTAATTATCCTTGAATACTTGGTAAGTGGTTCAAATTTTTCCTTAAGTGCTTTATCTGTAACAATTGCAAAACGCCAAGGCTGGTTATTTAGCCCTGATGGGGCCCACATGCCTGCTTTAATGATTTCTTTTAATATTTCCTTATCAATAGATTTATTTGTATATTGTCTTACGCTTCTTCTAGTGTAAATTGCATCTAAAACAGGATTTTTTATGTCCATTGCTTTATTTGCTCCATTTTTAAAAATAGGTTATTTAAAATGATTCTGTAAAGTTGTAAAGTGAAGAAAAACTAAAATAATTTCGATATATTAAACTATAAGTCTCAATTATTACAATTGTTAGTGTTGGATTTAATGTGGAATCAGATTTAACCTACTTAAGAGGCTTAAAAAACATGAAAAGGATACTTATAATAACCTTTTTTCTTGTCATATCTCCAATGAACTTGGTGCTGGCAGCTAGTCAGCAACTGGAAGGGCTTTTGGCTATGGATTTGGAAGAACTTATGAACGTAGAGGTTACCTCTGCCTTTAAAAAAGCCCAAAATGTTAAAGACGTGCCTGCTGCAGTATATGTAATTAATCAAGAAGATATTAGACGTTCTGGAGCCACCTCCATTCCAGAGCTTCTCAGAATGGTGCCAGGTGTTAATGTTGCTAAAATAGATAATGGAAATTGGGCTATCTCCATTAGAGGGTTCAATGGGCTTTTTTCAGACAAGTTGTTGGTATTAATGGATGGGAGGATACTTTATGATCCACTTTTTTCAGGAGTCTTTTGGGACGTTCAAGATACCATCCTTGAGGATATTGATAGAATAGAGGTTATAAGAGGGCCTGGAGCAAGTAGCTGGGGAACAAATGCAGTAAATGGAGTAATAAACATCATTACCAAAGATTCTAAAGATACTCAGGGAGGGCTTTTAAGTGTTACATCTGGCGATCAAGAAAGATTTATTGGTAGTGCCAGGTATGGCTTTAAGCTTGGTGACATAGGGTTTGCCAGGTTTTATGTAAAGCATTTTAACAGGCATCAGCAAAAAGCTAGAGATGGCGAAACTGCCTGGGATGCTTGGTATATGGACAGGGCTGGTCTTAGGAGCGATTTGCACTTTGGAAAAACTAAGGTGTCTTTTAAAGGTGAGATATATTCAGGTGAAGGTACTTCAAAACTACTTGGATATTCAAATAATTACAGATCAAGATCCATAGTTGAGCCAGATGTCCCTGTATCTGGCGGTTTTATAATTTCTGATTTTGCCCATTCCTTTTCAAAAAAGGTAAATCTTTCTTTAAGGTTTTATTATGATAGAACAGAAAGAAAATACGGATTCATTGCGGAAGAAACCCGTGACACACTCGACTTTGAGTTTCAGAATACTTTAAGACCATTTGAAAATTTAGATTTTATATGGGGAGGTATTTATCGTCATACGCGTGATTTTATACCAATGAAACATAGTAGTAGGTATGGAGCTTTTATACCTCATGAAAGAAAAGATGACCTTTTTAGTTTGTTTTTTCAAAATGAAGTAAGATTATTAAGTAATGCTCTCCACTTGCTTACAGGAGTAAGGCTTGATCATTATAATTATGCAGACCTTGAAGTACAGCCTACTTTTCGTTTGCTCTATTCAATAAATAAGTATCATGACATATGGATGGCAGCTTCTAGAGCTCTTAGAAGTCCAAGCAGATATAATAGAGATACAATTTGGATAGTTGATATAAAAAAGAGAAATCGATTAGCCCAGATGCCATCTGTTGTTACTTATATTGGCTCTGATGAGTTTGAAAGCGAGGAACTGTGGGCCTATGAAATTGGTTATAGATGGATGCCAACTAATTACTTCACGTTAGATTTAACAGGCTTTGCCAATTTTTATAAAGACTTGTTTACAGGTACCTCTTCTAAGCCTTTCCCTCATTATGGATATATTGTTATTCCTGTGTTCCCAAAAAATTATGGAGAAGGAGAAGTTTTTGGTTTCGAGTTTACGGTAAATTTGAAGCCGTATAAGTGGTGGCGTCTGGAGTGTTCCTATTCATATTTAGATAGTCACTTTTGGATAAAAGAAGGACATCGTGAACATAGCAGGCTTGCAACAACGTTTCTCGACAGTCCAAATCATCAGGTAACTTTTCGTTCAAATATGAATATCTTTCAAAATTTGGAGTTGGATGTCTGGCTTAAGTATTTATCAAATTTGCAACAACTTGATATCCCTTCTTATGTAGGGCTTGATGTTAGAATTGGCTGGCGTATTGCTCCTGGGTTGGAGCTTTCTGTAACAGGTAAAGACTTGTTGGATCCTTATCATCCGGAATTTAAAGACTCTTTTTTGTATTTAATTGATACAGAGGTACCTAGATCTTTTTATGGCAAGATTACGTGGCATTTTTAAAGTGGACTTTTATTATAAAAGACAAACTAAGCATACAATCTCTTTATTAAAAGTGATATTGTTGACTTTTTTTGTCTTTTCTATTGACTATATCTCCATTTCTAGTGCATCCAAATATGTTGGAAGTGAAAGTAATATAAAAGCGGCTTTTTTGTATCACTTTACTAAATTTGTAAATTGGCCAGAAAACACCAACGATAATAACCAGTTGTTAGTTGGAGTGATGGCTAGTGGCGAGATGCTAGAGGCTATTATGGCTCTTGATGGAAAAAAGAGCTTAAACAAAGTTATTAAAATAAAAAAGATAGACAAAATCTGCAGTGAAGATAAAGACTTTTTAAAAGATATTAAGATAATATTTTTACAAGCCAATTTTCCATGCAATAGGGATGAATTGATTGATTTTGCCATTAAAAACCATATTCTTACTGTTTCTGATGAGAAAGATTTAATAACTGAAGGCATTGTAATCAGTCTTTATAAGGTAGATACTAAAATAAGATTTGATATAAATCTAAAAATAGCCCAAAAAAGTCAGCTTGTTATTAGCAGTAAACTCTTAAGGCTTGCCAGAAGGGTGGTAAGATAAGCTTGAAGATACTTAATTCAATTGAAAGGAAGATTGCTCTTTCTATTGCTCTAGTTGCTTCATTTGGCATAGGTATATTGGGGATAATCTTTGTTGCCTATTACTTTTTTGATAGTCAAATGCAGCATAAAAATCAGGGGAAAACCCTTACTCATGTTATTGGGTTGAATTGTGCAGCCGCCATATCGTTTAGTGATGAAGAAGCAGCAATTGAGACATTGTCAACCTTAAATTCTTTTTCAGATATAAAACAGGCATGTCTATTTTATAAAAATGGCTCCTTATTTGTGTGTTTAAATCCAGAACCCAAGATTTTTTTTGATAAACTTATAAAAAAGATCCACAACACAGAGCAAAATTTTTCTTCTTTTTTTGACAAATACCAAGATTACATAAGTTATATAGAGTGGCGTGGGGAAAAAGTTGGCGCTATATGGATTAGGCAAGATCTTTCTCGTTTTTATACTGCTTTTGCCTCTACAATTTTTACTGCCTTTGTAATTCTTACAATTATTGGAGTAGCTACTTTATTTATTGCAGGTTATTTAGGCAACAGATTAGTGCGTCCAATTAATAACTTATTAAGATCAATTCAGCAGATTACTGAAAAAGGTGATTATTCATACAGGGTTAAAAAGAGTTCTGAGGATGAGCTAGGAAGTTTAATCGAACACTTTAACATAATGCTAAATAAAATTGAGCAAAGGGATAAGCTTCTTGCAAGACATAAAGATGAGCTTGAAAATAAAGTGAAAGATCGGACGCAAGAGCTAGCTGAGGCAAATAAGCAGCTAGAAGAGTTAGTCAAAAAATATAAAACTGCTAAGGA